>NCRO01000581.1 GCA_002849045.2 Candidatus Sediminicultor secundus | reverse complement strand
GGCAGCGTCAGATGTTTCTCAGAGACAGGTCGTTAGTGAATAGTATTTAGTGATAAAACGTAAAATGAAAAGCGCAAAACTATATTAGTATCTCGCAGGTAAGATAGAAGCCAAAAGACAGAATCCAGTATTCAGAATTATTTTAAATTATTAAGATTATATTATTTGTTAAGTAATTTTATATTCTTCTGACTGCTGACTCTAGAATTCTTAAATAACAATTATAGTTTTTCACTTTTAGCTCTAAGTTATAGTTTAATTAAGACAAGCATCTTGCTAATCTAAAGCTATATGCTATACTATTCACTAACGACTAAATAAACCGGAAGACCGGTGGACTGGTAGACTGGGTGACTGGCAGACTGGAAGATTAAAGGGAGGTGATAAAGAAATACATATTAAAAAAATTGAATACAAGCGCCAGAACTTACTCAAACTGAAGGACTGAGTGTTTTGATAAGGTAAGTTGACGAGGAAGGAGTTTATCGAAAATTCGGCGGATGCTCCTGGGTCGGCCCGATCCTTAGAAAACTTGTAAAACTTGCGAGCAATTGCAAGGACAGAGAGGTTTTTATGGTTAGGATCCATTTAGGGATTCCTGAAAAATATCTTTTAGAATAATAAGCAACAGATAATTTTTTTCTATTTTGTACCAACATTAGAATATTTTATGTTTATTACCCTATTATTTTCCTTGATGGATTAGTAATGGGGTTTTTGTTTTTTAAAAATAAATATTTAATTTAAGAAAGGATTAAAAAATGTGTGGAATAATTGGATACATTGGTTCAAAAGAAGCAGTACCCATTTTGTTAGATGGATTAAAGAAATTAGAATATCGAGGATACGATTCTGCAGGTATTGCTGTATTAAAAGATAATAAAATTCAAATAAAAAAGTGTAAAGGGAAGATAGCCAAATTAGAAAATTTATTGGAAAAAGGTGCCCCAAAAGGCAATATAGGATTAGGACATACCAGGTGGGCAACTCATGGAAAACCTAACAATATAAATGCGCATCCTCATAATGGGTGTAATTCAGAGATAGTGGTAGTGCACAACGGTATTATAGAGAACTATATGCCTTTAAGAGAAAGATTACTTTCGGAAGGGCACAACTTTATATCTGAAACAGATACTGAGGTTCTCCCCCATTTAATAGAAAGTAATTATCAGAATGATTTAACTTTAGCAGTAAAAGAATCTATAAAAGAAATAGAAGGGTCTTACGCTATCGGAGTTATTTCTACTCGTGATCCGGGAAAAGTTGTCGCTTCACGTTGCGGGAGCCCTTTGATTATCGGTATAGGAGAAGGAGAGATGTTTTTAGCTTCTGATATTCCCGCTTTGCTTAGTTGTACCAATAGAGTAATTTTTTTAGAGGAAAAGGAGATTGTTACTATAACTAAAGATGGAGTAGAGATAATTGATTCCGAAGGTAAAATTTTACAGAAAGAAGTAGTAAATATTGATTGGAATGAAGAGATGACAGAAAAGAGCGGATATAAACATTTTATGTTAAAAGAAATTTTTCAAGAAACTATGGTTATTCGTAATAATTTAGAAGGTAGAATTAATCTGTCTTTAAAAGCACTGGAACTTGACAACCTATCTCTTCCTTTAGATAAAATTAAAGAAATAGAAAGGATATCTATTTTGGCTTGCGGGTCTTCTTATTATACAGCTTTAGCAGGTAAATATATATTTGAAGAGTTAACCGGTATTCCGGTAGAAGTGGATTATAGTTCTGAATTTAGATACAGAAAAATATTGCTGGGCAAAAAAGATTTAACCATTCTGATATCCCAATCAGGAGAAACTGCGGATACCATAGCTGCTCTAAGAGCTTGCCGGGAAACTGGCTCTTATATATTGGCTCTTACCAATGTAAGGGGAAGCACTATCAGTAGGGAAGCAGATAGTGTAATGTATATTAAGGCAGGTCCGGAAATAGGTGTGGCTACTACGAAAGCTTTTATTGGTCAATTAATGTGCCTTTATGTACTATCTCTCTATTTTGTTCAAGTTAAGGAGACTCTTGATTCGTCGGAGATTAATAAAATAATTTCCGAGTTAATAAAGATTCCTCAAATGGTCGAAATTATCTTGCTTAAAGACCCAGAAATTATAAAATTAAGTGAAGATTTTTTTAGTTTCCATAATTTTTTATATCTAGGACGAGGAATTAATTATCCCATTGCTTTAGAGGGAGCCTTAAAGCTTAAAGAAATTTCTTATATTCATGCTGAAGGCTGCCCTGCAGGAGAGATGAAACACGGTCCTATTGCTCTTTTAGATAAGACTTTCCCGGTAGTAGTAATCATACCTCAGGATAAGATTTATACTAAAGTGATTAATAATATAAAAGAAGTCAAAGCCCGAGACACCCTGGTATTAGCAATTGCCACAGAAGGTGATAAAGAGATTATCAATATAGTAGATAGTGTATTCTACATCCCTAAAACTTTGGATATACTGTATCCTATCTTATCGGTCATACCTTTACAATTATTTGCGTATCACATTGCTGATAGATTGGGATGTGATGTAGATAAACCGAGAAATTTAGCTAAAAGTGTTACTGTGGAATAAAAATAGCAAAGAATGATTATCTTTCTTGTTTATTATTTTTTATATCTTGATCCTTTTCTTTATGAAATATGAGATACGATTCACGAGATACGAGATATGAATAATAATCTATTTTGAAAATTGAAACGAGAAATAGTATAATTGTAAAAATATATTTGAGAAAATGTTTTGAGGAGGAAGCTATAAATGAAAAAAATAACCAAAGAAATGATTTTAAATAAGGCTAAAGAGCTAAGTATAAAATTTATAAGATTGAGATTTACCGATATTTTGGGAATGCCCAAGAATGTAGAAATTCCGGCAAGAGAACTGGAAAAAGCCCTTAATGGGGAGATTATGTTCGATGGCTCTTCTATCCAGGGTTTTATGCGGATTGAAGAATCAGATATGTTTTTAAAACCAGATTACTCCACCTTTACAGTAAATCCCTGGGAAGAAGAAAAAGATGTAGCCCGAATTACCTGTGATGTTTATAATCCTGATGGTTCGCCCTTTGAGGGTTGTCCCAGAAATAATTTGAAGAAAGTGCTAAAAGAAATAGAAGAAATGGGATATTCTACCAATCTTGGACCAGAAGTAGAATTCTTTTTATTTTTTAGAGATCAAGAAGGGGAAGCGACTACCAAGACTCATGATCGAGGAGGGTATTTCGACCTTTTACCTGTTGATTTAGGGGAAGAAGCGAGAAGAGATATGGTAATCGCTTTGGAAAAATTAGGTTTTGAAGTTGAAGCCTCACATCACGAAGTTGCTCCCGGTCAGCACGAGATTGATTTCAGGTACTGTAATGCTCTAACTTCTGCCGATAGAATAATGACTCTAAAGCTAACCGGTAAAACTATTGCTCTAAAACATAATTTACACGTTACCTTTATGCCTAAACCAATATTTGGAATATGCGGATCAGGAATGCATACCCACATATCTTTGTTTAAAAATGGTGAAAATATATTTTATAATCCTAATGGGAAGTATCAATTGAGTAAGGAAGCGTTATATTTTATCGGTGGCTTATTAAAACATGCCAAGGGATTTACTGCTATTACCAACCCTTTAGTAAATTCTTACAAGAGATTAACTCCTGGTTATGAAGCACCGGTTTATATTGCCTGGTCAGAGAGAAATCGCAGTCCTTTAGTCAGAGTGCCCGCAGCAAGAGGAGTAGGTACAAGGGCGGAATTGAGAAGTCCCGATCCATCCTGTAACCCTTACTTAGCTTTTGCAGTAATGCTAAAAGCAGGAATAGATGGAATTAAAAATCAGATTGATCCAGGAGAACCGGTAAGTCAAAATATTTATACTATGAACAAAGAAGAGAAGGAATCTCTGGGCATCGAAAGTTTACCCTCAACTCTAAACGAAGCCTTGTTAGAACTAGATAAGGACAAAGTAGTAAAATCTGCTTTAACCGGTCATATTCTAGAAAATTATATCGAGGCCAAGAGAGAAGAATGGGAAAACTACCGTATTCAAGTTCACCAGTGGGAATTGGATAGATATCTGACGATTTATT
>NCRO01000580.1 GCA_002849045.2 Candidatus Sediminicultor secundus | reverse complement strand
GCATACCGTCTGAAGAGTTCTATGATTTATTGAATTATATTCCAGGGCCCGAAACCGACCAAATTGGAGCGCTTGCCAGAGAATTAAAGGTACATGTTATCCTTCCCATATATGAAAAAAGCAAAGAAAAAAATATAATCATGAATAGTTCTATACTCATAAATGATAAGGGAGAAATTGCCGGGATTTACCGTAAAACACATCCCTTCCCCACTGAAAGGCTTGGTGGTGGTGGGTGGACTACCCCCGGGAAGGAAGCT
>NCRO01000579.1 GCA_002849045.2 Candidatus Sediminicultor secundus | reverse complement strand
GTGTATGTTATAGCGGTAAATTCTGTAGGAGCAGATGCGGAAAATAATTATTATTTTGGAAGCAGTATGATAATTAACCCTATCGCCCAGAAACTTGCCCAGGCTCGAGGTACAGAAGAGATAATATCCGCAAAACTTGACCCTAATCCACTAAAACATGTAACTTATGGAGCAAATAGCCCAATGATATTCGATCATCTTGAAGACCGAAATTTAGAGGTGTATAAAGATATTTTAAAGGAAGCAAAGAGTCCTTTTGAGCCGGCAAAACGAATTTCATATAATCATTAATAGCAGTGAAAGATAAAGGCTCATCCTCTTTTTTCTAGATAGATAATCTCGTATATATTTATATATGGCATATGGTATAATTATATTAAAGTAAGATAAGATAAACAGAAGTAGATTTATAAAAATATCTTTGATTTTTTAAAGAGGAGGAAAAATTTTTAGAGTTCTTGTTGTATCTATAAACAAATTCGCAAAATAAAACTAAATTTTTCTTAAGTTAGGAAACATTTTTTATCTTTATAATAGGTGAGTAGTAATTATGACAGAAAATTTATTATTAGTTTATCAATCTCTTCCTTATTTACTAAAAGGCTCTATAATAACTCTTAAGCTAATAGGAGGAGCTTTAGCTTTAGGTTTAATTATGGGAATTCCTATGGCTATAGGACAGGTTTATGGCAATAAGTATGTCGCTAATTTAATTTCCTTTTATGTCTGGTTTTTCCGTGGGCTACCCGTTTTAGTCCTTCTCTTTCTTTTTTACTTCGGATTATTTTTATTTTTAGGATTTAATTTAACTGCTCTCACTGCTGCTATTTTAGTCTTAGGTTTCCGAAGTGCTGCTTATCAATCTCAAATTTTTCGAGGAAGCATCCAATCAGTAGGTGAAGGACAAATGATGGCTGCTCGTTCTTTAGGAATGACTAAGTTCAAAGCTATTTGGTGCATTATTTTACCCCAAGCTTTAAGAATATCCATCCCAGGTTGGTCAAATGAATATTCGATTATCTTAAAAGATTCAGCTGTAACTTATGCTATTGGGTTAACGGAGATATTGACTCGAGGCAATTTTATTGCTACTCGAACTTATCAACCTTTGCCTATTTTTCTTACCTGTGCAGCGATTTTCCTTATTTTGACTTATGGAGGAGTGAAGCTTCTTAATATATTGGAAAAGAAAGTAAAAATCCCTGGTTATGGTAGCTACAGTAATAGTGGGAAGGAGTATTAGAAAATGCATGAAGATAATAAAATTATCTTAAAAGTTGAAGAAATTTATAAAAGATACAGAAAAGAAGAGGTATTAAGAGGGATATCATTTGAAGTAAGAAAGGGTGAAACTAAAGTTATTATTGGACCGTCGGGTAGTGGGAAGAGTACTCTTCTTCGATGCATAAATCAATT
>NCRO01000578.1 GCA_002849045.2 Candidatus Sediminicultor secundus | reverse complement strand
GAAGAGCCAAAAATTTCTATTTTAGATATTTATACCGACCCCATTAATCTAAATATCTTTGAAGAAGATGTGGTTAACGTAATTAGAGGATTATCTGAATTAACTGGAATAGATATAATGCTTGATGATTCAGTAACCGGACAATTAACTCTAAACCTTAAAGATAAAACTTTCAGAGAAGCAATTGAATTAATTTTAATGAATAAAGGATTAGATTATACCGAAGTAAGCGATACTCTGATCATTGCCGCTAAAGATGTAGTAGAAGGATATAAGAAACCTATTACCAGAGTATATGAGTTGAAAAATGCGAGTGCAGAGGGAGCAAAAGTAATATTGGACGGTTATGTGAAAGAAGGAGCAATTAACATTGTTGCCGACGCGAGAATGAATACTCTTATTGTTACCGGGACAATTGAGGAGATTGAAAAAGTAGAAGGAATTATAAGTACAATAGATGAGGAGTTGCTGACCAGAACATTTAAAATAGATAATGCAATTTTTGAAGATGAGATTGAAGCAATAAAAAATATGTTAAGTATTATTGTTCCGGAAGAAGGTAGAATAAATATAGATAGCCGGCAGAGTGAAATTATTGTAAAAGGCACAGAAGAACAATTGGATAATGTTAAAACAATGATTGTCGGATTGGATAAACGTGCACCTCAGATAATGATACAAGCAAAGGTTATTGAAATTACTCTTGATGGAGAGAAAGATTTGGGCGTTAGATGGTTTAGTGAGGGCGTAGAAGGTCAAATTAGCATAGGAGAAATAACTTTGGGAGGTTCATTCGAAAGGAGTGGTTTAATCGAGGTAACTTTAAAGGCTTTACAAACTGAAGGCAAAACTAATATCTTATCTAATGCCAAAGTGCTTACTTTAGATGGTAAAGAGGCAAAAATATTATCTGGTTCCAAAATTCCCATTCGAATAATTACACCTGAAGGTCTTGAAACTGTTGAATATAGAGATGTTGGGTTAAGTATGACTATTATTCCACGATTAAGCAGTGATGGACTTATTACTATGGATGTAAATCCCAAAATAGAATCACTAGGCGAAGAACTTATTCAGGGTTATCCGGTAATTAATTCTCGGGAAGAGCAGGTAATAATCCGAGCTAATTTGGATGAAACTGTAGTAATTGGAGGTTTAATTACTTCAGAGGAAATTGAAAATATTCGAAAAATACCTTTTTTATCAAATATCCCTATATTTGGAGAATTATTTAAATTTACTCATACCAAGAGTAAGAAAACAGAAATAG
>NCRO01000577.1 GCA_002849045.2 Candidatus Sediminicultor secundus | reverse complement strand
TATTACCCATTGGGACGAGACAGAAAAATCAAAATCTGATTACCAGAAGTTTGCCAAACAGATGACCGATGAAGTCAAGGCAGCATGCGAAGGGGCAATAAAGGCAGGGGCAAAGGAAATTTGGATTAAAGATGCCCACGATACCGGAAGAAATATTATAGCAGCTGAATTGCCACAAAAAATTAAATTGGTGCGGGGTTGGAGCAAACATCCCTATTTAATGGTACAGGAATTGGACGAATCATTCGATGCTTTATTAATGATTGGTTATCATTCTTTCGGTAGTTCAAGTTCTAATCCCCTATCCCATACTTTAAGTTCAAGAACCCTAAACTATATTAAATTAAATGGAGAGTATACCAGTGAATTTTTAATTCATGGTTATGCTGCTGCTACTATGGGGGTGCCTGTGGTTTTTGTAAGTGGGGATGAGGGAATTTGCAAAGAAGCGAAAAAGGTAAATAAAAACATTAAAACCGTAGCGGTAAATAAAGGCGTGGGTAATTCCGTAATCAGCATTCATCCGAAACTTGCAGTAGAAAAAATTAAAAAGAGTGTAGAGTCAATACTAAGGGGAGATATTGATAAATGTAAAATTGAATTACCGGAGCACTTTAAAGTAAAAATATCATATAAACAACATGTAAGTGCCTTTAAAGCATCTTTTTATCCGGGGATGAAACAGCTTTCTTCTACCAATTTAGCATTTGAGACAGATAATTATTTTGAAGTTTTACGGATGTTATTATTTGCGATATAAAGTTTAAGTGGTAAAATAAAAAAATGGATTATTTAAATTTCAAAATTTATTGAGAGGTGGGGTTATATTGAGAGAATTTGAATACCTTAAACTAGATTCTATTAAAGAAACAATTTCAATCCTTTCCCAGTATGGTGGAAAGGCCCAAATTCTAAACGGAGGAACAGACCTGATTGTAGGAATACGGGATAAGATTATCCAACCGGAATACATAGTTGATATCAAAGCCATCCCTCAACTTAATAAAATAACTTATTCTGAACAGGATGGCTTACATATCGGGGCGACTGTTACTCTTAATGAAGTTTCAGATTCAAAAGTAGTGCAAAGAAATTATCCTATCTTAGCTGAAGCATGTAAGACAGTAGGTTCATATCAGGTGCGTAATCGGGCAACTTTGGTAGGCAATATTTGCAATGCATCTCCAGCTGCAGATACTGCACCACCTCTTTTGGTTTTAGAGGCAAAGGTGAATATCATTGGCCCGACAGGGGAGAAAATAGTTCCCATTAATGAATTTTTCACGGGTGTAAAAAAGAATATTCTTAAAAAGGGAGAAATTGTAATTTCTGTAATTGTTCCCTCTTTACGAGATGAATGGACAGGAGTTTATCTAAAACAGGGTCGTAGAAAAGATGTTGACTTAGCAACAGTAGGAGTAGCAGTAGTATGTATAAGAGATGAAATAAGAATTGCGCTGGGAGCCGTTGCCCCAACACCTATTAGGGCATTTAAGACAGAAGAATTATTAAAAGGAAAAACAATAGATGAGTCGCTTTTACAAAAAGCTGGCAAATCTGCTTTAACTGAGGTTTTCCCCATTTCGGATGTTCGGTCTTCACAAGAATACAGAGAAGAAATTATTAAAGTTTTGGTGAGACGGGCAGTTCTTCAAGCAAAAGGAGGGCATATTTTATGAAGCACAAAATATGTTTTACCATAAATGGCGAACTTAAAGAGATGGAAGTCCAGTCCAACAAAACACTTCTAAAAATGCTTAGAGAAGACCTTGATCTGATAGGAGCAAAAGAAGGCTGTGGTGCTGGCGAGTGTGGCGCATGTACGGTATTAGTTAACAATAGACCAGTAAATTCATGTTTGATGCTGGCTGTAGAAGTAAATAGAAAAGAAATTCTAACTATTGAAGGCTTGTCAGACGGTATTAATTTAGATTCCATACAGGAAAGTTTTTTAAAACATAATGCAATCCAGTGTGGTTATTGCACACCGGGCATGGTGATGTCTGCCAAGGCATTACTTAATAGAAATCCCCATCCTACAGAAGAAGATGTCAAGGAAGCCCTTGCTGGCAATCTGTGTAGATGTACTGGATACCAACGTATTATAAATGCAGTACTTGATGTTGCTAAGAAGAGAGGGGGAAAATAAGATGTTAAAATATGTAGGTAAATCAGCGTTGAGAGTAGATGGAGCTAGGAAAGTTACAGGTTTTTCAAGATATACAGATGACTTAAAATTATCCGGGATGTTGTATACCAGGATAAAGAAGAGTCCTTACCCCCATGCCAAAATATTAAAAATTGATACCTCAAAGGCAGAAAAATTGCCTGGAGTTAAAGTAGTTATAACCGGGAAGGATGTGCCTATTCGGGTAGGGCTCTATCTGGAAGATAAAACTTTTTTGGCCATTGATAAAGTGAGGTTTATAGGAGAACCGGTTGCAGCAGTCGCCGCGGAATCGGAAGAAATTGCTGAAGAAGCGGTATCCTTGATAGAGGCGGATTATGAAAAACTTTCGGCTGTATTCAGTCCCTTAGATGGTATTAAACCTGATGCCCCTCTTATCCATGAAGATTTGGGCAACTACAAGCACGCTTCGATAATTTTACCCCAGAGTGGTACAAATATAAGTAACCACTATAAAATTCGAAAGGGAAATGCCGAAAAAGGTTTTAAAAAAGCGGATTTTGTTTTTGAAAATGAGTTTTATGTCCCCCATATACAGCATAGTGCTATTGAGAATCATTGTGCCATAGCTCAAGTGGACCCTGAAGGCAAAATCACTGTTTGGGCAGGTTGTCAATCACCCTATGCAGTAAGGCGTACTTTGGCCACCGCATTTAATATACCCTTAAATAAAATTCGAGTTATTTCTCCCGCTATAGGTGGAGGATTTGGTGGTAAAGCGGGTACAACTCTGGAAGGAATAGTCATCCCCCTAGCTCAGAAAGCTAATTACCGTCCGGTAAAACTGAGTTTTTCAAGAGAAGATGTTTTTATAAATACTTTTATTCGTCAAGGTATGCATGCCAGGATTAAAACAGGAGTCACAAAGAGCGGCAGAATTGTTGCCGAGGAAAATAAATTCTACTGGGATGGCGGCGCGTACACCGAATATGGAGTAAATATCGCTCGAGCAGGTGGATATGCCTCGACCGGACCATATGATATTCCTAATGTAAAAGCTGATTCTATTTGTGTATATACTAATCATCCAGTAGGTGGTCCATACCGGGGGTTTGGTATGTCTGAAATACATTTTGCTATAGAACAAAATCTGGATATTATTGCACATAAAATTAAAATGGATCCACTTGAATTCAGGAGAAAGAATGCCTTAAAAGATGGTGGTACAACAGTAACTGGGCAGGTTGTAGAAAATGTCGGCTTTTTAGAGTGTCTAAATAAGGCCGCCAAAGATATAGAATGGGATAAAAGAGTCAAGAGGGCTTCCAGGACAAAATATCGGGGTAAGGGTATTGCAGGTATGTATAAGGCACCGTCAATGCCCAATAATGTTGGTTCTTCAGCAATTGTGAAAATTAATGAAGATGGGACGGTTAACCTATTAGTTACTGCGATGGATCTTGGTCAGGGTTCAGATACCGCCTTAACCCAGATAGCCGCTGAAGTACTTACTATTCCCATTTCTCAAATAAGCATAATTACCGGAGATACAGATTGTACTCCCTATGAATGGCAGACAGTGGCCAGCCGTACTATCTATTGTTGCGGAAACTCAATTAAAAGAGCGGCAGAAGATGCGAAAAATCAGATGTTAAAATTAGCATCATTAAAATTTGGTATTCCCGAAAATGACCTTGAGTTAAAAGATGGACAGATCATTTCAAAAATTCATCCTGATAAGAAAGTAAAGATTGCTGACCTGGCCATGGGCCTAACTATGCCTGATGGATCTGGGGTGCATGGCCCGATTATCGGAAGGGGAGCTTTTATTCCTCCCGATGTAAAAGATACTGACAAGGAAACCGGTCAAGGAGAGAAGCCGGTAGCTTTTTGGACCTTTGGAGTGCAGGCTGCAGAAGTTGAAGTTGATATAGAAACAGGAGA
>NCRO01000576.1 GCA_002849045.2 Candidatus Sediminicultor secundus | reverse complement strand
TAAAAAATTTACTCCTGTATTTTGCTGAACAATATCATGTATACTTTCATAGTTACTACATATATCATTTTGAAGATATATAGTAGAAAAACAATCATAAATAAGCCTTTTTAAATCACGTTCACAATCTCCCAAAACTTTTCTAGTGCTATATACTAAATCTGCCATATGACCTATATTTCCACTATCTCCAAAAGTAATATCAGTTGCTTCTAATTGTGAATATGGGTAAGAAGACCTATAATCTTGTCTATATTTTTCGTATTCCTTTACCCATTTATAGGTACCAAGCCTACATTGTTTTAAATTTATCGAAACTGCTGTCCAACATTCTTCTAAACTTAAATCTTCTTTTAAGNNTAATTTCGTAATGATTTTAGTATTAAAAAAATTCTTATCCATTGGAGGAGAAAATAACTCTTGGTTATTTCCACCATCTAAACTTAACCTATATTTGGAATCAAAAGACGCTCCTGAACCATAGATAACTAATACATTCATAATCTTTTTCCTCCTAAACTAAGAAAATTTTAGAATAATAATATTTTCTTTAACAATATATTGGATACTTTTTATTATTAAAAATGAACATCAATAATAATTAATTGCCTGTTTTTTTCTAAAGAATTCTAAGCTTCTTCCAATTACATAATACGATATATTCCTTAAAAATCCTTCTTTTTTAAATAA
>NCRO01000575.1 GCA_002849045.2 Candidatus Sediminicultor secundus | reverse complement strand
CATTTTTGCTGAAGCAACTGAAACAGAAAATATAAAGATTACTAAAATTAGTAGCACCAATAATTTCTTATTCATTTTTAAACCTCCCTTTAATAGTTTAATTTTTTATTAATTTAAGTAAAATCTCTGAAGCTATGTTTAATTGTTAATTGGTAATCACCCCCCCCTTTTTTTAGTAAATAGATTTGGATACAAGGTTGCAATTATTAGGATATATTTACCTTTTAATTTATTTATAAAAAAACCTGAAGAATTGGGTCTAATCTATGGAACCTATCCTTCAGGCTTTTGTCCTAAAAGTGTGACATTTATAAATAAATGCTTTATACCGCTCGGTCCAGACTTCTTCAAAAAGAACGGAACCCTAGGTACACTCCCATTATAATATGTTTAATTTTAAAAAAATCTTACCATGCCCGATTATAATTGTCAAGTTTTCGTATGGAGGAATAAAGTTTTTTATTAATTTATAAGAAATAGTCGAGGTGAAATTTATCTATTTATTTTATTAATTCATAAATTTTACAAATTGATTTTTTATTATATTTGAAAAGGCACAGGAGTAAAAGATAAGACGCAGAAAATTAAGGCACAGATTCCCAATATTTTTCTTCTTTTGTCTAAGGAGGTGAAATCATCTAATGGTGGAGGGTGACGAAATCCAAATACAAGTAGTAAGAC
>NCRO01000574.1 GCA_002849045.2 Candidatus Sediminicultor secundus | reverse complement strand
AGTCTGATTGAAATTCCAGCTCCAAAACAGCCGGAATCTAAGAAACCAGAGATTACCGAGGAGAAAGCCATTGCTCAGTTGGAAGTTAAACCAAAAGCTAAGCCGATTTCGCCTGAACCACCCAAGATAAAAGAAGAGATAACCGAAACAGAAGTAATAAGCAAGAAGGAATTAACGGAAGGAGTACCAAAAGTAGAAGTTAAAACTCCTGAGATTGAAACCAAGCCCGTGTCAATGGTTCCTACAGCTCAAACTAAAGAATCTTTGGGTGAGGATATAAGTGTTTCTACTGAATATTTTAAGCAGACTGTAACCAGCAGAAAAGAAGTGAAGGGAGAGATATTTGAACCAGGCGAATCACAGCTAAAAGTTAATTTAGGTGAAAAAAAAGAAGAAAATATCGAAGCAACTTATGGCACTATAGTAAATCCTGGAGAAATTACTACTCTGCCGGAAGTAAAGGAGAAAGAATCTCCTTTTGGCAGTAGACCCTTTTCTATTATGGTAGAAAATTCAGAAGGAGCCAGACCACAAAGCGGCTTGGATAAAGCTAATATTGTCTATGAAGCCTTGGCAGAAGGGGGAATTACCAGGTTTTTAGCTGTCTATTATGACCAGGATGCAGAAGAAGTTGGACCGATAAGAAGTGCAAGACCTTATTTTGTTAGTAAATCTTTAGAGCATCAAGCGATTTATGTCCATGTTGGAGGGAGTGAAGAAGCGTATAATTTTATAAAAGAAGAGAAGATAGATGATATAAATGAATTTGTAGATTTTCAGCCCTTTTGGAGGACTAAAGACCGAAAACCACCTCATAATTTATACACCTCTACCATAAAGTTGAGAAAAGAAGCCAATAAATTGGGTTATATTGAAATGATAAAAAAGCAGGAATATCAATTTGAAATTGATAGAAATGAAAAATTAACTGGCAGAGAAACTGATTCTATAGTAATCCCTTACAACAGCATCTATACGGTTAGTTACAAATACCAACCTGAATCGATGAAATATTTAAGATTTATGAACAGCGAACCTCACATAGATGCCAAAACTAAAGAGCAAATAGCAGTAGATAATATTATAATTCAATTTGCCGGAACAAAAATTATTGATGATGAGGGGAGGCTG
>NCRO01000057.1 GCA_002849045.2 Candidatus Sediminicultor secundus | reverse complement strand
GTCAGATGTGTATAAGAGACAGCCCCTTAGGTCATCTATGGTGTTGTTGACAGAATATTGTTGAGAAAGTTTAAATTCATTCTTAATTCCCTCTAACAATTCGTCAGCATTTATCCCCAAAAGGGCAGCAATATCTGTAATGGTTATAGACTTCATTCCCATTCCGTTTACATGAGCTTGTAATCCAGAAATATTATCAGAAGAATTTCTTCTCATACCGCTACCTTTAGGTTCACTGTCACAGGTTCCATCACATTCATCATCACAATTATGTGATATATAATCCTCATCATATCCATTAGGGATACCGTCTCCATCATCATCAGGTGCATTTGCTCTTCGACCCATTCCGTTTCCCAGGCCTTCTACACAGTCTTCACAGTCTTGGTTTTGCATCTGGTAAGAAAACTCTTTATTTTGCATACCATGTCTGGGAGTTTCAATATCTCCACTGGATCTCCCTCTCATCCCATACATTTCATTACCATCTGCCCAAATGACGAGGGCAAAAACTCCTACTGCCAGTGCTATGACTAGCAGAGTTTCTCCAACTTTTAAATTTCTTGAACTTTTCATTCTATTCGTTCCTCCTTAAAATTTTTGTTTGTTGACAATATTTTTTGTCATTCACCTATCTATACGTAAAGAGGAGGAACTTTCTTTCATTACCGGAAAAACATTTTTAAAAAAATTAATCTCTCAGTCTCAGCCCGGTCATCTGGTTTCCTTCCAAACTTTCTCTATTCTATTATAGTGCTCCCTGGTAGCAGCTGCTAAATTAAGCAAAATATGTTTTAATTCTATTGGATCTCCTTCAAAAACTTCGAAAACTTTCCTCTCTATCAATCCATTTTCAATATCCCGGGCTATAGATAAAGCTTTAATTAATGATATATCTTGCATTTGTGCTTCGGATAATTGGTTATTTAGATATTTTAAAGAAGTTTTTATTGCCTCTTTATTGAATCTGTCCTCTTTAAAATATACAGAACCTTCTTTTATTTTAGAACGAAGTTTTAGTATCCAATTAGCATGCCCTCTTTCTTCAGCTGATAATTTGGATCAAAAATCTTTCCAGTCCAAAAATTTTTGTGCATATTCTTTATATAACCGTCCGATCATTATCTCATATTCAGCCAATAGCTCGATTGCCTTCAACTGTATTTCGCTTAACAACATAAATACTTCTCCTTATCGCTTCTCATTTATATTTTACTCCCGGATACTGAAATCATAAATTTATTTT
This sequence comes from Candidatus Sediminicultor secundus, assembly GCA_002849045.2. The sequence continues at coordinate 2,231 of NCRO01000057.1, read as the reverse complement.
TACAATCCTTCTACCAGCATATCCCGGGGATGTTCAACTGTAAAGGTATAAAATATTTCTTGCTTTTGCTGAGTATCTAATTCCAACTCCCATAACCAGATTCCCTTCCTATCTTCCCAGTCCTCTTTGTCCGGCTCAAGGCTTATTTCATTTATCTTAATTTTAATGCGGTCGTCTTCGGAAACTGGTATAGCTTCAAATAGTTTTACCTTAATCTTTTTAGATTTGTAATTCTCCACAGTAAGTTTATATTTAAAAGTTGTTTTCTTGGTTCGTGAGGGGATTCCGGCTATCAGGGTTTCATCAACTTTCTTTTCTAAAAGCTCTCTTTTTACCTTAACATTCTCATCGATGCCTAAATACAGATCAAACTCCTCACTGGGCGCAATATTACTAATGCCGGAAAATCCCACAAAATCTCCTTCTAAGAATATATTTACCCGGCCGGCAAGTAATTGAAGGCCTTTGCTGTTAGTAACACGGGAGCCAAGATAAGCAAATGGGCTAACCCGGGGGTAGCTCGAATACTCAAACTCGGCTGATAAAAATTGCGAAGAAACGGGAAATTTATGTTCCGATTTATCAGATTTTACACTTACCTTAGAAGGGAGTTTATAGATTATAGCAATACCTTTTTCTTCGGCAGTGGCATATTCCATCTCTGATTCTGCTCGTTCTTCTAAGGCTCCCGCCTCTTTTTTAAATGCTTCGGTTTGATAAGCAGTTGCCAATGGTGCCGATACTTTATCTGATAAAACTTCGCGTTGATACGGTCTCAAAAACCAGGAAGCTACATAAGGCATACTTCCCCCGATTCTTGGCTTAGCTGTTGATAAAGAACAATCTACCTCCAACCAATCCTCACCGGTAATCTGCTTAATTACTCCATAAGAAACTAATTCAACCTCGGATTTTTCAAAATTTGCCCGGGCATCATATATCGGGTTCCAGAAAGCACCTTTCACCAAATAAGAAATCTTTAAATCTGTGGTCCCCTCTTTTAATACTTCCAACTCTACTATAATTGACCTTTTTAATTTTCTTTGTACTCCGGATATCTGGGACAATTCTCTTTTTAAGGTTTCAACCTTATTCTTTAAATCTCTAATCTCAAGTTCACAATCTAAAGCCTGGGCGTAGATATCTTTTAACTCTGTATCTAAAAAAATAAGAATGTTCTCTAAATCACTTATTTGCGGCATCCTGGTAATCAAATCTTGGGGAATCTGTTCACTGGAAAATAGAGTTATCGAATTTAAGAACTTCTTCTTCTCCATAAGTATGGCTTTGAGATTTTGCATTCTGGTTATCTCATCTTCTAATCTCTGGATTTCCTCTCTTAACTGTTTTATTCTTTCTGAAGGGACTTCTTCTAAATACTCTTTTTTAACCTGTGCTCCAAAAAGCCTAATTACCGCTGTTCCTTCTGCCGAAACCCTTAAAGAATTCTCATCAACCTCAGGAATGATATCAGTGAAAATTGCTTTATAAGTTCCTCTTTCAAGTTCAAGATGAGCAACCCTATTTATCAAAGCAGAATCGGCATAGACGCAAATCTCACTAATCTCTGAATTCACCTCAACTTCGGCAGCGTAGCCATTGATACCAATGAACAAAATTAATCCCAAAAATACTACGATTTTTATTGCTTTGTTCATCTTAAACCCCCTATTCTTTATTTTTTTCTCTCTCGTATAGGCCAACTAACTCTGCTATAGCTAAAATATGCCCCTCCATGGCTTCCTCTAATTCCTTTTTCTTGCAACCCTCCTCTATGTGGAGTTTTTCATCAAGGGCATATAATTTAAAGAAATAACGGTGAGTACCCGAGGGCGGGCATGGACCTCCATATTCCAGTTTTCTAAAATCATTAATCCCTTGAGTACCCGGAACTGTATTTTCCTCTACAACATCGGTAACGTGGATATTAAATACCACCCAATGCACCCATGTCCCCATCGGTGCATCGGGATCATCCATAATTAGTGCTAATCTTTTAGTTCCTTCTGGTATATCTTCAATAATCAGACCGGGGTTAATATCTTCACCATCACAAGTAAATTTTTGGGGAATAAACCCATTATTCTCGAATTCAAGACTTTCTAATTTCATAATTTTATCCTCCTTTTTTGTGACAGGGGATGGTCTCTGTCATTTCTCCTGTCATTTTTTTATCTTATATTTTAAATTTTCTATTTCTTTTTCCATCCATTTGGGATATTTGGTTCCTG
>NCRO01000573.1 GCA_002849045.2 Candidatus Sediminicultor secundus | reverse complement strand
ATACTATATACTATATACTAATTAGAATTAGGGTTTACGAAAAAAGGTAATTCCTATCTACTTTAATTATGGAAATTATAAGATACTCAAAAAATATCATATTACCCCAAAAAAAGCGATACATTGCTTTAGGCGTTTTTGATGGTGTACACTTGGGACATCAAAAGTTGATTAAACTAACCGTTATTAAAGCTAGGAAGAATGATGGAATAAGTATTGTTGCTACTTTTGACCCTCATCCTGATATAACAATTAACCCAGAAAGCAATGTTTTTTTATTAACCACTTTGGAGGAACGAATAAGCTTAATTAAGGACTTAGATGTTGATGTTTTTCTTATCATTAAATTTAACAAAACGATCAGTAAAATGTCACCCGAAGATTTTATAAGTAAAATTTTAGTCGATAGTTTGCAGGTAAAAGAACTTTTTGTAGGCTTTAATTATAAATTTGGTTTTCAGGGAAGAGGAAATACTGATATTTTAAGAGAATGTAGTAAGTTTTATAAATTTAAAACTAATATATTAAAGCCAATAGCTGAAAGCAACACCATAATTAGTAGTACCCAAATAAAAAATTATATTGAGTTAGGAGAAATCGAAAAAGCAAAAAAATTATTGGGGCATGATATTACAATTTCAGGAAGAGTAATTTCTGGAAAGGGCAGGGGAGGAAAATTATTAAATTTCGCTACAGCTAATATTGAAACGATATCAGATAAAATTATTCCCCTTAACGGGGTATATTTGGTGGAAATTAAAATTGATAATAAAAAATATTATGGCTTAATGAATATAGGCATTAAACCAACTTTTAAAGAAACAGAACGGACTATAGAAG
>NCRO01000572.1 GCA_002849045.2 Candidatus Sediminicultor secundus | reverse complement strand
CTTCTTCAAGTCCTTCAATGCTTCTGATGAAAATCTTATCCGACTAACTTATGCCGCAGAAAAAATAGCTCCTCAGTATAAAACGAAAATACAGAAAGTAAGAAAATCATTTCAAGATAAAGCCCCGGCATATATCTTGGCTCAAAAAACACTAAAAGATATCCATCCCAATTATAGAGATAGAATGGTTTTAAATTTCATAGTCAACTACCTACTACTCGGTCCTAAAAGAAGAGCTAAAATTGAAAAGAAACTAAACATCACAACACCTGCAACTATAGTTATTAGTCCTACTACGAGATGCAATCTTGGATGCACAGGTTGTTATGCCGGAGACTATTCTAAAAAAAATGACCTTCCTATTGAATTAGTAGATAAAGTTATCACTGAGGCAAAAGAATTAGGCACTAATTTCTTTACCATATCTGGCGGTGAACCCTTCGTAAGAGAAGATATGCTGAATATTTATAAAAAACATAATGATGCAGCTTTTATGTCCTATACTAATGGAACACTCATCGATAAAGATATGACTCTTAAATTACAAGAATTAGGAAATATTGCACCCGCTATAAGCATTGAAGGACTTGAAGAAGAAACTGACCACCGTCGAGGTAAGGGAGTATGGAAAAAGATAATGCAAACCATGGATAATCTCCGGGAAGCAGGAGTACTTTTTGGTTTTTCTGCTACCCCAACTAAATACAATACCGAAGTTATATAT
>NCRO01000571.1 GCA_002849045.2 Candidatus Sediminicultor secundus | reverse complement strand
CCAAATCTCTTCTAATTATGTTATTTCGATAGTGTAAAATTTTAGTAGGGTAATTATGAATGTCATTACGTTGATTTGTAGGGGCGTATTGCATACGCCCTTTGCAATGACCATTAAGAAGGAAAAGGTAAAAATGCCAACAGATAACAATAACTGTAATTTTATCAAACATCACCGGCATTCCCTTAGAATAAAAAACTATAATCTTTCTCCCTTATAATGAGCTGCAGAAAACATCGGGGGCATCTGGCTAATTGTACCTTCATATTTTTGAAATATATCCTTAATCCTGTTTTCATCAATATCAGTTCCAACTTCTCTTTTTTGAATAATTTTCCCTACTGAATCTTGGGAATCAGTGCTTATGCCCAAAACCATTTCGCCTTGATAGTGTTTTTTCATACCTACTAAAAATTCAGCAATTTTTGTAGCTTGACCGATACATACTAATAAAACACCGGAAGCAGAGGGATCTAATGTTCCTGTATGTCCTGCTTTAGAAATATTTAAAATATCCCTAACTTCTTTTACAGTTTGATACGAACTAATTCCTTTTGGTTTGAATATGTTTAAAATACCGTTCATCTATATTAAAAATCATCTTTTCTATTATTTTAGAATATTTAATTTTTGTTTTCATACCCCAGGTATTTAATATCATCAAATATCTGGGAAAGAATTTTTTCTTTAATTTCGTTCAGCTTTCCCGAACATAAACAACCGGCGGCATTTGGATGGCCGCCGCCTTTAAATTTGCCGGCAAATTTATTTACGTCAAAATTTCCTTTGGAGCGAAAACTAACCTTTATTTTATTATCTTTAGTTTCTCTAAACAAAATAGATATTTCAACATTGTTCAAAGTAGTGGCGATATCAATTATCCCTTCTATCTCCTCATCATTTGCATTGGCATCATTTAACATCTTTCTGGTAATGGTTAGCCACGAAAAGTAATTAGAGTCATCCACTTCTAAAGTTAAAAGAGCTTTTCCCAATAATTTTAATCCTGCATAGGTATTTTTATTATAAATATTATCAGCAATTAAATATGGTTTTATTCCATTGTAAGTTAAATGGGAAGCTACTCCAAATGTTTTTGAACTAACATTTGAATATCTAAACGACCCTGTGTCAGTTATTATTGCTGTAAATAAACAGGTAGAAATTTTTTCATCTAATAAGTCTATATCTATAGATTTAATCAATTCATAAATAATTTCTCCGACTGAAGAAGCTGAGTAATCTACATAATTTAAACTCCCGTAATTTTCATTGCTTTTATGGTGGTCTATATTTATGATAGTTTTTATATTTTTAAATATTTCGTACGTCTTTCCAATTCTTTTAATCTTGCTACAATCAAGTACTA
>NCRO01000570.1 GCA_002849045.2 Candidatus Sediminicultor secundus | reverse complement strand
GAATGGTTAAAAAGATGGAACAAGCCTCCTATCATACCAAGCGGGGTGCCCAGACCAATTCCCAGGATAACATACCCTATCTGGCTTATGGAGTGGTATGCCAGAAGTCGCTTAAAATCCCACTGTCCAATAGCTAAAAATACACCGATAACCATGGATAGGGTTCCTAACACCATCAGTATTAAAGAAAGGGAAGAGTTTATTCCAATTATGTTGTAGAAAACCCTGCATAACGTATATACACCCAGAGATTTTATTAATACCCCTGAAAGCATTGCTGATATAGGTGCTGGTGCAGATGGATGGGCATCTGGTAACCAGGCATGAAAAGGAACGAGCGCTGCCTTAAGCCCAAAGCCCATAATAAATAAGACGCTTACCATGATGGTAATATTGCTTGCACTTTTTTGGGCCAGGATATTTGCCATATCCGCCATATTCAATGTAGATGTATAGCTGTATAAGAACACGATTCCAAGAAGGACAAAAAGTGAACCTACGGTACTCATTACAGTATATTTAAATGCTGCTTCAAGTTCATGACGTTCTGTACCAAAAGCAACTAAGGCATAACTTGCCACGGAGGCAATTTCTAAAAATACAAATAGGTTAAACATATCGCCAGTTATTACCACACCATTCATCCCAGCCACCATGAGTAGGAATAATGTATAAAATTTCCATTTAGAGGTAAATCTCTCCATATAGTTTATTGAATAGATGGCAATTAAAAACGCCATCAGATTTACAGTAACCAGCATAAAGACCGTCAAGCCGTCTAATACAAGAGCTATTCCAATAGGTAACTTCCAGCTACCAACGCTGTATACAAGGATGCCCTGTGTAGCTACTATTCGCACAGTAATAAGAGAAAGGCCCAACAAAATAAGTGTTGTTAAGCTTCCCATTAAATCTGGCAGCCATTTTAACTTATTACCAACTATTGAAGTTAAAAATGCTCCTGCCAGAGATATGCCAACAAAAAGTGGCAGTATATTAGATGTAGCTGTCATCCTCGTAGCTCCTTTATTTTTGTAATATCAAACGTCCCGTATTTTTCATAAATTCTCATCGCTAAAGCTACCAGCAATGCTGTGGTTGCCAACCCGATTACGATTGCAGTAAGGACAAGCACCTGAGGAAGAGGATCAACCATGTTAACAATTTCAACCTCAGATGAAAGAATTGGAGACCTGCCTTCCATACGATAAGCTACCAATATAAAGAAAAGATTCACAGCATATTCTGCTATAATAATTCCCAAAATAATCTTGATAATGTTTCTTTTTCTTAAAATGCAATAAATTCCGCAACAAAAAAGTATAAGACAAAGCAGATATATTATCATTCTTTTTTCTCCCATTCAAATTTTAACAATACCAATACAACAAATATAGCAAAGAGCCCGACACCAACTTTAAGACTTATGGCTATATTACAAAGAGGTATAATACCTGCGCTGAATAACCTGAAAGGCTCTCCCTTTGATATAAAATTCAAAAAGAAGTAGCCACCTGTAAATCCTAATAATGCTATACTTAAGAATAGAATTGCACCCATACCTTCAAAAAAAGACATTGCTGTTTTAGGTAATTTCTTTAAAGCTACATCTTTACCATAAGCAAGCATAAGATGTATAAAAGAAAGCGCTATAATAACTCCACCAGCAAATCCCCCACCGGGTGATACATGACCATGTAAAACTATATAAATTCCATAAAGTAATATAAGCCCCACAGTAAGGCGGGTAATTACTTTTACAATTAAGGACATACCTTTATCATGTTCTTTACTCATCGTCTTCCTCCACAACCTCATCCTTTTTCTTTCTACCTATGCGTCGTATAATAGCCAGAACACCTATTACGGCAGTAAATAAGACCGTGGCTTCTCCCAGGGTATCATAAGCCCTAAAATCGAGTATTACTGAAGCAACAAGGTTAGAAGCACCTGTCTTAACTAATCCTTCTTTCAGATATGTGTTGGCAACTCTCATAATAGGATAACCGAATTCGGGTAAATCCTTAAAAGCTTTTATAGCCACAAATAAGAATACCACAATAAAACCTACAGCAATAAGTGTATTAAAAAGCCACCTGCCTGTTGTCGAAAATGGAAGATCTTTCTTTAAGGTCGCTCTTATCAAGATGATAAGACACAATATCTCAACAACAAGCTGTGTAATTGCTACATCAGGTGCTTTAAGTATTAAAAGAGCTATCGAAAGCCCCAGACCGACAGCTCCAACAGCTATTACAGATGAAAGTATGTCCTTCATCTCAATTGCGACTATCGCTCCAATAATCATAAATATTAATAAAGCATATAATTCTATCATCTCGTTACCTTAATAAAATATAAAATAGTATTATCATACCTAAAAAACACCAGGCCAGATAGGTGAGAAGTACACCATTGTGTAAATAGCGTAAAACCTTATTAAAACCAAAGGTAATTATGGAACCTAAGTGATAAATATCAAATACTTTTCTCTCTGCTAATCCATAAATAGTACCTAGGGGAGTTATGTCTTTTATTGTATTGTAAAATTCGGTTCCTGAAAACCTCATATTTGGCTGTTTTTCCAATATCTCTCCACCAATAAAAGCTCCTGCTTCTCTTGTTTTTTTTATTGTTCCCAGAAGATAGACTATAATACCGACTGCAACTCCTACAATTATTAAAATAGTAGCAAGGCTGGCGTTCCATATGCCGAAAAATACTATTTTTTCTTCTAAGCTTGGAAAGATAAACATTTTAAGAGGAATTCTGTAAGCAAATACACCAAATATAACGCAAAGAACTGCAAGAAAAACTTGTGGAATCCACATGGTTGGACTAGTTTCTCGTCGCTTGTTAATCATTGATTCCGCCTTTGCCAATACTTCGTTAGACCGAGGTTGCTTGTTGGCCGGCTGTCCTAAAAATACAGCATGGATTAATTTCATAAAACTCGCCAGGGTAAGGGCACTACCGAACATAGCTGCAATAAGCCATATTATCCAGAGATTATTACCATTATCAGCTGTCTTTATTATACCCTGGTAAACCATCCATTTTGATGCGAACCCGTTAAAAGGAGGTATGCCTGATACTGCTAATGATGCTATTAAGAATGTAATAAAGGTAATAGGCATAATCCTAGCAAAACCGCCCAGTTTTTCAAGATCAGTTGTTCTTGCTTCTTTTTCAACAGCTCCCACTGAAAGAAAGAGACAGGATTTATATATAGCATGGTTTAACATATGAAATAATCCGCCTGCTATACCGATAGGATTACCAGTGCCAATTCCTAAGACAATATATCCGACCTGGCTTACAGCACAATACCCTAAAAGTCTTTTTAAATCACGCTGTGTAAGCGCCATCATAACCGCAGCCACAATGGTAACACTACCTACTGCCATTAAGACGGTATTTACGGCAGTGCTCATTTTAAACATATTCAGGGAAATCCTAATAAGGAAGTATATACCCAAAAGCTTATCCAGTGAAGCTGGTAAAAAGGCAGTAACAGGTGTGGGGGCGTCTCTGGCGGTATCTGGAACCCAAGTATGAAACGGCATAACACCTGCCTTGGCAAAAGCACCTGCTGCAAGGCACATATATGCTAACACCGCTACCTTTGTATTTAAAGTTATACTTATCTCGTCCATCTGAAGTGAACCTGCAAGGCGCCATACAAGAGCCAGTCCAAGAAGCATAAGGGCATCGGTGCCACCGATTATTATAAATGCTTTCTTGGCCGTATAAGATGCATTTTCCGTTTGACCAAATCCTATCAATAAATATAAAAGAAGTCCTAAAAATCCCCAGAATACCATAAAAAGAATAAAATTATTGGAAAAGACAGCACCAAGTGAACTTATAAAAGTAAGGATTAAATAAGAATAATAGTGAATCAGTCTTTTTTTCTGCCGCATAAACCCAAAAGAATAAATAGTAATTAGCAGGAAAAATATTCCAATAAATATTCCCACAAATATAGATAGATTATCGAAT
>NCRO01000569.1 GCA_002849045.2 Candidatus Sediminicultor secundus | reverse complement strand
ATATATTGTTATTCATACTCATGTTCAATCTTTTTTTAACATTAGCACAGTTATTTTTTCCTGAATCTATATCAATATTTCATAAACTCTACTTTAAGGAAAGTGTGACCCCTTTGGCGGGAATGATGGAACAACAAGGAAGATTTTTTAGAACGACGGGATCCTTTGGTTCGCCTGTGCATTTGGCGGGCTTTTCATTGGTGGGTTTTTCCTTTTACTTGGGCAAAATCTTACAGGGGGGAAGCGATAAAAATGTTATCTTCGGTTTATTTGCCGCAATGATTTGTGGCTTACTATCAGTTACGAGGACATTCTTTATGGGTGTGCCTATAATATGCATGATAGCTATTATGCTCAATTGTCTTATTCCAAACAGAAAGATGAAGCATGCGTTTTGGGGAAAAATGAAATATATTATTCCCGTTAGTGCAATATTCCTGATACTGATCTGGAACGTAGTGAACATCGCGATAAAAAGCGGTGTTCCTATGATGTGGTACTATGAGAGCATGTTCCATCCATTTGAAGCATTTGAAAGTCGTTATGGTATTGATGGAGTCCTTACTCAAACGATGCAAGTAGTAAAAGAGAATTTGTTGATCGGGGTTGGAGCAACAACGCCTTTTAATGAGCTAATATCAGATTCTTTTTACATAATCATGCTTCACGATACCGGATTAGTGGGAGCCATCCTCA
>NCRO01000568.1 GCA_002849045.2 Candidatus Sediminicultor secundus | reverse complement strand
CAAGAGTATTCAACTGCTCTTTTAAATTCTGTATATCGAGACCTGTACCACAAACTGAGGCAATAAAGATGAGGTGGCCACCATCATTTTTTTTAATTTGTTTTGCTTCAATAATTGCGGTAGCAAGCTCACCGGTAGGATTTTCAGAAGACATAAATCCCAAAATGAAATCGAGTAGAATGACCGCAACCTCCGGATCGTGGGCTTCTTTGATTATTCTCTGTTTACTAAGCCGTGAATCTATCATAGGGTGGGGACTGCTTTGAGTAAAATAGTCTTCACCCATATCAACCATTGAATTTGCAATACTGGTTGTAGGATCGGTTAATTTTATCATACCGGCCAAAGGTACGTTTGAATGAATCTGCAAGCCCCCGGCAGCCGCAAGTTGCTGAGCCTGGTAACAAAAGGTTCCACCGGCAAAGATTCCCCGAAGGTATCTCTGGTTAGTTGCCAGGAATTTTTTTTCTTTTTTAATACGACCCAAAAAATTGGTAACGGAAATGCCTGGTAATTTAATGCTCTTCCCTTCAACTATTGCTGCAGCCTTAATTGCGGCATCTGCAATAGTATCTGTTGATACTATATTTTTCTTTAATTTTAGTTTGTTGCGAAATTGCCGGGTACCCAGAATACAGGTAACTATCGGCTTGGGACACCTATTCAG
>NCRO01000567.1 GCA_002849045.2 Candidatus Sediminicultor secundus | reverse complement strand
AATCCCTCCTGTATTAGCAGAAATAACCGGAATAGAATGAGCCATCGCTTCCATTAAAGCTACTGGTATCCCTTCGTGTTCTCCATTTTTAGTATTGATGCTAGGCAAAATTACTATATCTACTTTCTTGTTTTTATAAATTCCAATAAGCTTTTCATGAGGAAGAGTACCGAGCATTTTTATATAATCAGTTAGTTTTTTCTCTTTATCAAGATTTTCCAATTCAGTTCTTAATGCTCCCACCCCATAAAAAATACATTGAAAATTTTTAATACCTTGATTTACTAAAATTAAACAAGCACCAATTAAATATTTATGACCTTTCACCTCCAAAAGATTAGCAGGGGTTATTATTATAAAGTTTTTTTTTATCTTTCTGGAATTCGCTAACCCCCAATGAAACTTTGACTCCCGTATGAATAACTTGTATTTTTTCTTTACACTCTGTGCCGATTATTTCAAATAATTCATTTTTACCATGTTCAGAAATGCATCTCACAAATTTAGCCGATTTTACCTTTTCTTTTAACATATTATTCTCTTTTATATCCCAACGATGAAGAGTAAAACTCCACGGAATTTTAGTAATTCGAGAAACAACATAAGCCATTGTAGCCGTAGTAGACCCCCAATGAGCATGAACATGTTCTATGT
>NCRO01000566.1 GCA_002849045.2 Candidatus Sediminicultor secundus | reverse complement strand
GTCGTTAGTTTCAAATACAAAATGCACAATTAGAATCAAGATAAAATGTTCAAAATAAAACGGGTTTTTCAGATAATGAGGAGGATAAAAATTATCTAATGTCAGAATGTAAAGAAATTAAAATTACTTTAAATGGTAAAATAATAAATATAGAAACCGGCAAAATTGCCAAGCAGGCAGCTGGTTCGGTAGTAGTTAGTTGTGAGGAAACCGTTGTATTGGTAACCGTGACTTCCTCTAATGAACCGAGGGAAGGAATAGACTTTTTCCCTTTAATGGTAGATTATGAAGAAAAATTCTACGCTGCTGGTAAAATACCAGGCGGTTTTTTTAAGAGAGAGGGTAGGCCAAGTAAGAATGCGATATTAACTTCACGACTTATTGATCGCCCATTGCGACCTTTGTTTCCCAAGGAATATAGAAACGATGTTCAGGTTATTGCTACCGTTTTGTCATATGATCAAAAGAATTTACCGGATGTTCTCGCTATGATAGGAGCTTCTACAGCTTTATGGATATCGGATATTCCCTTCCAGGGTCCTATAGGAGCTGTAAGGGTGGGATTGGTAGAAAAAGAATTTATAGTTAATCCCGGTCCTCAGGAATTAGAAAATACCGAACTAAACTTAATTATAGCTGGTACAAAAGATTCAATAATAATGATGGAAGGCGAAGCAAAAGAAGTATCTGAAGAGGTTCTATTAAAAGCAATTGACGTTGCTCAGGAAGCAATTAGTACAATCATAGAAGGCCAAGAAAAACTGGCAGATATTTTAGGAAAATCTAACCTAAAAGAAGAAAAACAATATTCAGAAACAGCAGAATCTGCAGATAATTATGGTAAAGAAATTAAAAATCTCTACGAGAAAAAAATTAGAGAAGCCGTCTGTATAAATGAAAAAAAGGAAAGAGAAGATTCATTAAAAGATATTTTTAATTTAATTATTGAAAAATTATCTATCGAGGAAGACAATTTACCTCTTTTGAAAAATATTTATGACGAGGCTTGTAAAGAAGCTGTTCGTAGTTTAATAATTAAGGAAAAAATAAGAGTAGACGGGAGAAAATTAGACGAGATACGCTCTATTAGTTGTGAAACTGGAGTGCTGCCCCGAGTTCATGGTAGTGCATTATTTACCAGAGGGCAAACGCAAGCTTTAGTTGTTACTACTTTGGGAACAGTAAAAGATAGGCAATTTATAGATACCCTGGAAGAAGAATCTTCAGAGAGATTTTATCTGCATTACAATTTTCCACCTTTCAGTGTTGGCGAAGTAAGACCAAGAAGAGGGCAATCAAGAAGAGAAATTGGCCATGGTTCATTGGCAGAAATGGCCTTGAAAGCTTTAATTCCTTCGGAAGAAGAATTTCCTTATACTATTCGCATAGTTTCCGAAATTTTAGAATCAAATGGTTCTTCTTCTATGGCTAGTGTTTGCGGGGGAAGCCTGTCCTTATTTGATGCCGGAGTTCCTCTAAAAAGACCTATAGCCGGAATTGCTATGGGATTAATAAAAGAAGATGAAAACGTAGAAATATTAACCGATATTTTAGGCATAGAAGATCATTATGGTGATATGGACTTTAAAGCTGCCGGAACTAGTGAAGGCATTACAGCTATCCAGATGGATCTGAAAATTGCCGGTATTTCAAAAAATGCCCTGGTTTAGCCTATTTATATGATTAGCACGAAGTTCTTTTTCTATTTCATCAATTTCATCTTCTTTCAGAGCCACCTCTCGTGCTAACTCTATATCTCTATTCTTTAATGCCGAGATTGATTTATTTAAAGAAAGTTGAACTTTAGAAAACATAAATTTTAGTTCACTTAAAGCTTTTTCACTAAAAGGCAATTTTTCATTTATTTTTTCTTCGGTAAGCTCAGCTAAATTTTCAGCATGGTCACCTACTCTTTCTATATCATTTACTATATTCATTAAATCTGTTAGTATTTTTGATTGTTTAGGGCTAAGAGACCGTTGAGATATCAATACTAAGTATTTAGTAATCTCCTTTTCTAAAGTATTTACCACCTTTTCTTTTAAATATACACTTTTTAGGATATTTAGATCATTTTGAATAAAAGACATCATTACATCATTTAACATGCTTTCAACCATTTCGCCCATCCTAACCAATTCTTTAGTTGCCTGACTTAAAGCAAGGGATGGTGTATTTAACATATCTTTATTTAGGTAGATAGGACCTTTCTTAATGACAATTTCCTCGCCGGGTAAAATTTTAACAATAAGTTTAACAAAAACATTAAGAAAAGGAAGTAATATCATAGTATCAATTATGTTAAACATGGTATGAGCATTAGCAATCTGTCTTGGAATAGCAATTGAAGTTAAGGATGCTAGATATGTAAATTTGGTTATGAACAATGAAAATAACAATACTCCTAATGTTTTAAAAACAAATTGAGAAAGTGCCACCCTCTTTCCCGTTACAGAACTTCCTATACTGGCAATTAAAACTGTAACGCAAGTCCCGATATTGCTGCCTAAAATTAATGGTATTGCTGTATCTAAGTGAATCATGCCTTGTATAGACATAGCAATTATAATGGCTATACTTGCACTACTGCTTTGAATTATCGCAGTAAAAATTGTAGCAACTAATATACCTAAAAAAAAGTTGTTAGAGATGCTTGCTAATAAATTAATAAAAGGAGCATAACTTCTTAAAGGGCTTACTGCAAGAGACATAGTGTATAAGCCTAAGAATAATATACCAAAACCGAGTAATATTTGGCCAAAATATTTATAGCTTCTTTTTTTGGCTAAAAAATTAATGATAAAACCAATTCCAATTGCCGGAAGAGCATATTTTTCTAAGCGAAAAGAAACAATTTGAGCAGTTATAGTAGTACCAATACTGGCTCCGGCAATCACGCTTATGGCTTGTTTTAAATTTAACAAACCTGCATTTACAAGACCAACAGTTATAACGCCAGTAGCACTGCTGCTTTGTATAATGGAGGTTAACAAAGTTCCTGTTGCAACACCCATTACTGGTTTATTGGTTAATAGTTCCATAATTTTTTGTATTCTATCACCAGTAACTTTTTGTAAGCCATCACTAAGCAGCTGCATTCCGTATAAAAATAATCCCAGACCTCCCATCATGCCAAAGATTAGTTCAGTGGTCATTGAATACCTCCGCCTAAATAAAGTATCGAGTATCGTGTATCGAGTATTGTGTATCGAGTATATAGTAACGAAAACTAAGGCGAAAAATTAGGCGCGTATTTCATACGCCCTGATAGCGTATAGCGTTTATACTTAGTTAGTTGGTTAGTTAGTTACCTGGTTAGCTGGTTAAGTAACTAGAATTCAGTAGTAAGGAGACAGAATTCAGAAGTCAGAATAAAACAACAGAAATGTCATTGCGAACGACCGCAGGGAGTGTGGCAATCTCATTGTTTAGCGAAAAACGAAAAGCGCAAAACCATAGCTTAAAACTTCAAATTAGGAAGAAAGAATCCAGGAGCAAAGTTAGCGTATAGCGTACAGCGTTTAGCGTATAGCGTAGAGTCGTTCTCTGATACCCATCT
>NCRO01000565.1 GCA_002849045.2 Candidatus Sediminicultor secundus | reverse complement strand
GTTTCTGCCATGCTTTTTTTGGTTGTTGGGACTTTTAACAGAGATACGAGTTTATTATCCATTTTACCCTCTTGCTCCGGTCATTAAATGACCAATATTAACCATATTGGTTTCTTCCGGTTTATAATGTCCGACCATCTTTCCCTGATACAAAACTATGAGCCGGTCACTCATAGAGTCCGAAATCAGAATTATCCCACATCCGGAATCTCTGAACCGCATCAATACCTGCCGTACAGCTGTTGTACTTAGTACGTCTAACCCTTTTGTGGGATAAAAAGCCACAATAAGTTCAGCAGATTGAGCAAGCTCACGGGCGATGATAACTCGTTGTATATTCCCGCCTGAAAGGGTCTTGATGGGACATAGAAATGGGGGAGCTGTCAAACTAAGGTTTTCGAATGATCGTTCTAAATCGGTAAGCGCAGTGTTTAAATCGATGAAGAATCCATGTTTCCGGGAGTATTTTTTGGTGTTATTAACTGCCATATTCTCTTGAGAGGTCATGTTCGGCACCGCGGCCATTGACAAGGGGTTTTCGGGAATGAAAGCAGTACCTTCCCTCCGCACTCTGCCAATATGCCAATGAGTTGCATTTTTACCAAAAAGGAACTTGTGCCCTTCCTGGCATTTCAGCAGACCAAGAATAAGATCCCCAAGTTCTTTCTGTCCATTTCCGGAAACACCGGCCACTCCCACTATTTCGCCTTGAGAAATTTTCAGATTAATATCTTTTAACCCAACTGAAAACCCTTGGGCCTTTGTACTTGCCTTTTTTATCTCAAGAAGAGTTTTTGACGATGAAGCACCTGCCTTAACCACCCTTTCTACCTGTTTGATTTTTGTTTTGCCAAACATCATTTCAATAATTTTATCTTCGCTTGCCTCTGCACTCATAAGCTGACCGGTAACCCGGCCATGTCTCATTACCGTAATCC
>NCRO01000564.1 GCA_002849045.2 Candidatus Sediminicultor secundus | reverse complement strand
GCCTTAAAGAGGTTTGCTGAAAAGTACAGCTAAAGAGGTTGGAGGTGTAAGGTGTCGACCGGAGTAATAATTAAAAAAAATAGCTATTTTGACTCAGTCTTTCTCATGCAGGTTGCTAAAGGCATCTCCAACGAATCAGGCATTGACCAGGCAGTAGCCCTCATGGGTACGGAAATAATAAGACAGTACTTACTAAAATGGGAGTTAAGGAAAAAGAGATTGATTCTGCTTCATCTAATGATGTGGTCATATTCATTGAGGGAAACAAGTCACAAGTGGATTTGGTGATTAATAATATTGACCGGTGGTTTACACGAAAAACCACTTTGCTGCAGACCAGGGTCCACACCCTGGATGAAGCATTGACAATTCAATCTAAAGCTAACCTGGCGGTCATTTCTGTTCCGGGAAAATACGCAGCCGGGGAGGCTCGAAAAGCCCTCGATAAAGGTTTAAATATATTCCTCTTCAGTGATAACGTTTCTATAGAGGAAGAACTTTCGTTAAAACAATATGCCAACCAACAGGGCCTCCTGGTCATGGGACCGGATTGTGGTACTGCTATCATTGCCGGAGTCAGCATCGGATTTGCCAATAGTATTCGCAGAGGAAAGATT
>NCRO01000056.1 GCA_002849045.2 Candidatus Sediminicultor secundus | reverse complement strand
AAGAAAAATTAACTTTAGAAATCGATATTGAATTGATTGGCGAGCCTATCGGGGTAGAAGAGGGAGGTATTCTGCAGGTTGAACTACGAAAAGTAGAAATAGAATGTTTGCCTTCTCAAGTGCCAGAGAGTTTTAAAGCTGATCTCAGCAATCTGAAGGTAGGCGATCATATTTCTATCGGAGAGATGGAAATTCCGGAGGGAGTTGAAGTATTAACTGCTCCGGATAGAATTGTTGCTGCAGTAGTCCTTCCCACCAAGATAGAAGAAGTGGTTGAAGAGGAAGAAGAAGTAGTAGAAGGTGAAGAAGGTGAAGAAGGTGAAGAGGGTGAAGAAAAAGCTAAGGGAGAAGAGAAGGTAGAAACAAAGGAAAAATCCCCTTATTCTGCACCTAAAGAAAAATAGGATAATAAAAGGATAGTGAGTTTTATTGAAGATCGTGGTTGGCTTAGGTAATCCTGGTTTAAAATATGAATTTAACAGGCACAATATAGGGTTTAGGATAGTTGATAGTTTAGCCCGGAACATAGAAATAGAATTCAAGAAAGTAAAATCTTATTATTCTTTAATTTCCCGGGGGATGATAAATAATCATAAAGTAATGCTGGTAAAGCCGCAAACTTTTATGAATTTAAGCGGAAGAGCAGTAAGTAAGGTAGTTTCTTATTACAAAATACCCCTTCAAGGTTTATTAATAGTTTACGATGACCTGAATTTAGAATTGGGTCAGGTAAGGATTCGCAAAAAAGGAAGTGCCGGTGGCCACAAGGGGATAGAGTCGATTATGCAATATTTGAACAGCGAAGAAATCCCCCGTTTGAGAATAGGAATTGGCAATCCCTCAGTGAACTTCAATTTTAATTGTATGTCTTATGTCCTTTCTAATTATAATAATAATGAAAAGGAAAAAATAGAGGAAGTAATACAACTATCTACTGAGGCAATAAAGACAGTGATAGAAGATGGCTTTGAAAAAGCTATGAGAAAGTACAATAGAAAATTAATTGAACCGTAATTAATAAAATTTGAATAGTTGTAATAAAATAAATGTAAAATAAATGTAAAATAATAATCTAAAAAAGAGACATGTATCAGCATGTCTCTTTTTTATAGACAAACCAAGTGTAATTAGATACAATATCGGTATAAATTAGTCGTTAGTATTTAGTCGTTAGCCGTTAGTTTTAAATACAAAATACAAATTAGCCGTTAGTCGTTAATTTTAAACACAATTTTCAGTTTCGAATTATCAGTTTACAGTTTATTACAAGTGGGTATGACAACAGAACCTCTACACACTTTGGGTTTCTATAAACTGGCAATTTGCAACTTGAAATCTATAAATTATCAATTATTAATGTATTTTATTTACTAAATACTATTCACTATTCACTAACGACTAATTAAGGTTTACGGAAAAAGGAAATTTCTATAAAATGAACTTATAAGAATAACAAATTTTATCTTTCAGACTTGGGGGAACAGAGATGACTGAATTGAGGAAAGACCCTATAATTGATAATTGGGTGATAATTTCTACAGAGAGAGGTAGAAGACCCTTAGATTACAAAATAAAAACAGAGGAAAAGAGAAAAGATAGCTGTGTATTTTGTGAAGGGAATGAAGGTAAAACGCCCCCTGAAATATTTGCTTTTCGGAAAAAAGGCACTAGGGAAAACAAGCCGGGATGGAAAGTAAGAGTAGTAACCAATAAGTATCCTGCTTTAAAGATGGAAGAGAGGGAAGCTACCCTGGAAAAGGCCGGAATGTTTTGGAAAATGGACGGTCTGGGGGTACACGAAGTAATAATTGAAACTCCACATCATCATAAAGATTTTGATAATTTAAGTATCGGCAATATTGTTTTAATCTTAAAAACTTATCGGCAAAGATATTTAGATTTATCCAGGGATAAAAGGATAAAATATATTCTAATATTTAAAAATTACGGGATTGATGGTGGAGCATCTTTGGAACATCCCCATTCTCAGCTTATTGGTACCCCTATCATCCCCCGGAGGATAAAAGAAGAGTTAAAAGGGGCTAAAGAATATTTTGACCTTAAGGGGAGATGTATTTTCTGCGATTATATAAAACAAGAGATAAAATCTAAAGACAGACTGATAAAAGAAACAGAAAAATATGTGGTTATTTCGCCTTTTGCTGCCAGATTCCCCTTTGAAACCTGGATACTTCCTAAATGTCATAATGCCTGTTATGAGGAGAGCAGCGATAATGATATTTTAAGTTTAGCCGGAATAATGAAAGAAATTCTATCTAAAATAAAGAAAAAACTAAATAATCCCCCTTACAATTTTATAATTCATACTGCGCCCTCTAAAGAATTTTCTTCCAGAGAATGGCCGGATTTGAATAAGAAATATCACTGGCATATAGAAATAATTCCTCGATTAACTAAAATAGCCGGTTTTGAATGGGGAACAGGATTTTATATTAATACTACTTCTCCGGAAGAAGTAGCCAGAATCCTAAATAGTATATAGTCGTTAGTATTTAGTATATAGCAAAATACAGTAATAAGTGATGAGTAATGTGTAATGAGTTGCAAGTTACAAGTTTAAAAAAGCCTTTATTTACAGTAAATTAAAAACCAAAAACCAGTTTTGTATTTTGCATTTAATACTAACGACCATTCACTAACGACTAACGACTAGTTTCTATCGACTAATTATTGGAGGTAAAACTGTTATGAAAATGAAAAAAATTGCTGTTCTTACCAGCGGGGGAGACTCCCCGGGAATGAATGCTGCTATTCGGGCAGTGGTACGAACCGGAATATTCCATAATTTAGAAGTATTTGCTGTGGAGAGGGGATTTAGCGGTTTAATGGAAGGGCAAATTTCCCCTATGAATCAGGTATCGGTAGGTGGAATTATGCAAAGAGGAGGGACTATTCTTAAAACCTCCCGCAGTGAGAAATTTAAAACTAAAGAAGGCCTTGATATTGCTTTAAAAAAGCTTCGTAAATTCGATATTGATGGCTTGGTAACTATCGGAGGCGATGGTACCTTGCGAGGAACTCGAGATTTAAGCGCTTTAGGACTAAAGACTATCGGAATTCCGGCTACTATCGATAATGACCTGCCTGAAACAGATATGGCTATAGGTGTAGACACCGCTTTAAATACAGTTATTGAAGCCATTGACAAAATCAAAGACACTGCTTCTTCTCATCAGAGGGCATTTGTGGTGGAAGTAATGGGAAGAAATTCAGGTTATTTAGCCTTGATGAGCGGAATTGCTGGAGGAGTCGAAATAATTCTTATTCCAGAAATTTCCTATAATTTATCGGAAATTAGTATAAAATTAAAAGAGGGTTATCGAAGAGGGAAGACCCATTGTATTATTGTTATTGCGGAAGGAGTAGGAAAAACCGATGAAGTAAGCAAATATTTAGAAGATAAGATTGGTTACGAAACACGAATTACCATTTTAGGTTATCTACAAAGAGGTGGTTCACCTTCCGCATTTGATAGACTATTAGCCAGTCGTTTAGGAGCAGCGGCTGTAGAACATCTATTAAAAGGTGAAACATCTAAAATGGTAGGGCTAATCGGGAATAAAGTTGAAGCAACTGATTTAGAAATAGTCCTGAGCCAGAAAAAAACCATTAAACAAAATCTTTATAATTTAGCTTCAGTTTTAGCAAAATAACAATTAGTCGTTAGTCGTTAGTGAATAGTCGTTAGTGAAAAATGCAAAATACAAAACTGGTTTTTAGTTTTCGGTTTACAGTTTTCAGTTCACTGTAAATAAAGGCTTTTTTAAACTTGCAACTCGTAACTTGCAACTTGCATCTATGCTAACGACTAACGACTATTCACTAACGACTAAATTAACCGGGTAACCTGGTTAACTAATCCTGAAAGGATTAATAATGACTTTAGCGGGAATATTCTCCCTATGGAATCAGTCTAAAGAATTTGAAGAAATAATAGAAATTTATCAAGCATCATTAGTTAGTTAGCTGGTAACTTATTTTAGCATATCCTGGGCAACTGTTCCCCGGTTAACATATCAACTATTCTTTT
>NCRO01000563.1 GCA_002849045.2 Candidatus Sediminicultor secundus | reverse complement strand
CATCGTGCCCCTACATTACCATTGTGTTTACTTTTTGGGTTGTAATCATTATAATAATAACACAATTTTAGTCAATTAACCTAATAAACCGGGGAGGACAGGAAAATGAAGGTAAAAAATCTCCTAAATAATTTAGATAAAATTGCCCCTTTTTTCTTACAGGAAAGCTTTGATAACAGCGGAATTCAATTTGCTAACCTTGATGCCCCTGTAACAAAAATATTACTATCTTTAGATGTAACTCAAGGTGTCTTGGATGAGGCTTTAGAAAATAAAGTAAATTTAATTATTGCCCATCATCCCCTTTTGTTTTCTCCTTTAAAGCAAATTACTAAACAGAAAAATCCCCTGTTTTTTAAAATCATCACCAATAAAATAAATCTTTTTGCTATGCATACCAATTACGACCTGGCTGAAAATGGATTAAACGACTATGTAGCTAATTTATTAGGAATAAAGAAAATTTCTCCTCTGCAGGGTAGTTCAGAAAAAATTTTTAAATTTGCAGTATATGTCCCTGTAAAACATGCCGATAAAGTAAGCCAGGCAATCTTTAAGGCGGGAGCAGGAAAAATTGGGAAATATACTGAAACATCTTTTAATATCAGCGGAAAAGGAACTTTTAAACCTACGGAAGGAACTAACCCTTTCATCGGAAAAATAGGAGAAAGAGAAGAAGTCGAGGAGATAAAAATTGAAACTGTGGTAGCAGAAAGAGATTTAGATTCAGTTGTACAAGCAATGAAAGACAATCATCCTTATGAAGAACCGGCT
>NCRO01000562.1 GCA_002849045.2 Candidatus Sediminicultor secundus | reverse complement strand
CTCTATCTGTCTGCAGAAAGCCCTGTTTTTACCAGCCTGGTTTTCAACAACAAACACCCACATCGACCTGGAGATAGTACCTGCCATGGGGCCGACAGCTTGATGATGGTGGTTTGGTTCAAGCTTGATTGCTCCCTCTTCAAGGAGTTTTATCGCTTTCTCTTTTGTCTTTGCCCAATTCTCGTAAAGCATTATGCCAATGATGGAACCTTTCTGTCCTCCGCTCATATTTTCCCATTTTACAGGTGGACCTGCATGGAGTATCATTCTGTCTTCAAGCCCGGGAATTACTTCCCCTGCCGGGGCGACATCAACAAGAACAGGCTCAGCAGATATTATACGATTTACGGCTTCCTCATTGGCTTGTTCGATTTTATTCTTCAGTAAATCAGACATCAGTTGTTCTCCTATTGATAAAACTAAGTTCAAGAAGGTTGTTTTGGTGAGACATCACCAAATGAAGCCACACACAAAACACCCTTTAGAATGTATGTTATCAGTTAAAAGCCGGGTTTACCGATAATTCCTTCGGCATACCAGTCGAAGTTACCCATGTCTCCAGCACTTACTGTTTCGCCTTTTGAAAGTCGTATCTTTCCTTCTTGATCCTTAATCGGTCCGGTAAAAATATTAAAACCTTCAGCGAGATCTGCTACAGCACCTAAAATGATTTTTCTAACATCTTCCGGTACTGCTTCTCCAAATGGTGCAACCGCTATATATCCTTCGTCTATACCTTTGCGCAGCATCTGACTCTTCCAGGT
>NCRO01000561.1 GCA_002849045.2 Candidatus Sediminicultor secundus | reverse complement strand
AGTGAAAAGATTTAGACCTCGGGCCATGGGTAGAGCAAGCAAAATAAGAAAAAGAACTAGCCACATTACCATTATAGTTGATCATAAAGGGGAGGGGAAGTAATTGGGACAGAAAGTACATCCAAAAGGATTAAGAATTGGAATTATAAAAGATTGGGATGTTAAGTGGTTTGCAAAAAAGGGTTATGCAGAAAATATCTATCAGGATTACAAAATAAAAAAATATATTAAAAATCGTTTAAAACATGCTGGAATTTCATGTATCGAAATTGAACGTATAGCTGATCGAGTGAGGTTAACTATTAATTGCGCAAGACCGGGTATTGTAATAGGCCGAAAAGGGGCGGAAGTTGCTAAATTAAAAGAAGAACTGTCTAAATTTGTAAAAGGTGATTTACAGATAAAAATTATTGAAGTAAAAAAACCTGAATTAGACGCTAAGTTAGTTGCTGAGAGTATTGCTGAACAACTGGAAAGAAGAGGCTCTACTAAAAGATCAATGAGGCAGGCAACCAGCCGATCTATGAGAATGGGCGCTGAAGGAATAAAAGTATCTTGTTCAGGTAGAATAGGTGGGGCTGAAATAGCAAGAACAGAATGGCATTTAGAAGGTAGGTTACCTCTACATACTTTGCGAGCGGACATAGATTATGGTCTTGTTGAAGCTAATACAACTTATGGTAAAATTGGCGTGAAGGTGTGGATTTTCCGAGGAGAAGTACTTCCTGTAAAAAACAAAGAGGTATCTAGCCAGAAAGAAGTAAACAAGGTTTTAGCTGACGAGAAGGAAGAAGAATCAAGTAGAGAAGGAGCACGGAAAGATGTTACAACCAACTAGAACAAAATATCGAAAAACACATAGAGGAACCATGAAAGGATGTGCCCAAAAAGGAAATTTTATTGCTTTTGGCGATTTTGGTTTGCAGGCATTAGAGCCTCATTGGATAACTAGTGCCCAGATAGAAGCGGCACGGGTTGCCATTACTCATGCAGTAAAAAGGGGTGGAAAAGTTTGGGTAAGAATGTTTCCTGATAAATCAGCGACTAAAAAACCAGCAGAAACTAGGATGGGTAAAGGAAAGGGAGCCCCCGACCATTGGGTGGCAGTAGTAAGACCTGGAAAGGTATTATTTGAATTAGGCGGAGTTGAACTAAATTTAGCTAAAGAAGCGATGCGGTTAGCCGCCCATAAATTACCCATAAAAACTCGTTTTCTTTCCAGAGACGAACAGGTGGTGGGATAAATGAAAGCAAGTGAATTAAGAGATTTATCATTAGAAGAATTACAAAAGAAATTAACTGATTTTAAAGATGAATTGTTTAGTTTGAGATTTCAAATTGTTACAGGGCAATTAGGTAACTCTATGAGAATAAAAGAAGTAAGGCATAATATTGCCAGAGCAAAAACAATTTTAAGAGAAATTGAATTAGAAAAAAATAAAGTAAATTGAAATAAAAAGGAGGGTTAAATGCTGTCCGGGAAAAAAATTAAAACAAAGATTGGGAAAGTTGTAAGTGATAGTATGGAAAAGAGTATAGTTGTAAAAGTTGAATACCTGGTATCACATCCTCTTTACAAAAAAAGGATAAAAAAATCAACTAAATTTATGGCACATGATGAAAAAGATATCTGTAGAATCGGCGATAAAGTAAAAATTGCTGAAACTCGACCTTTAAGCAAAAGAAAAAGATGGAGAGTTACGGAAATATTAGAAAAAATAAAATAAGATAATTCAGACAATACTGGACTGAATTCGTATTTACTATCTCGTGAAGAAAATAGAAATCAGGAGTCAGAGAAACAGTGATGGGTAATATGTGACAAGTAAATAGTTGTATGTTCTAGATTGCAGGTTTTCTCTTTCTTTTTATCATTTAAATCTGAACGCGATACTAGAAAAAGTTTTGAGTTTTGAATTATGGTTTTTCGCTTTAAGTTTTTAGCTTTATAAAGAAATTGACACGCTCTGAAAAATTAAAGCTTGAAATGCCCATTCACTAATAGACTATATACTAATTATGATTAAGGAGAGAAGGTAGTTAAGATGATACAGATGCAAACGCGTTTATTCGTTGCGGATAATTCGGGTGCTAAAGAAATACAATGTATA
>NCRO01000560.1 GCA_002849045.2 Candidatus Sediminicultor secundus | reverse complement strand
AAAGTTTTGAGTTTTGAATTATGGTTTTTCGCTTTAAGTTTTTAGCTTTATAAAGAAATTGACACGCTCTGAAAAATTAAAGCTTGAAATGCCCATTCACTAATAGACTATATACTAATTATGATTAAGGAGAGAAGGTAGTTAAGATGATACAGATGCAAACGCGTTTATTCGTTGCGGATAATTCGGGTGCTAAAGAAATACAATGTATAAAAGTTTTAGGCGGCTCCCGTAGGAGATATGCCAGGATAGGAGACATTATTGTTGCTTCAGTTAAGGTAGCAGCAGTAGGAGGAACCTGCAAAAAAGGTGAAGTTATTAAAGCGGTTGTTGTAAGGACCAGGAAAGAACTTGGTCGACCAGATGGTTCTTATATTAGGTTTGACGATAATGCAGCAGTTATTATTAGTAATCAAAATGAACCGGTTGGGACCAGAATATTTGGACCAGTTGCTCGAGAATTAAGAAATAAAAATTTTATGAAGATAATTTCACTAGCGCCTGAGGTAGTATAAAAAGGGAGGGATAGCGATTTGGTTAACAATAAAATTGGTTTTAGAAAAGGTGATAAAGTATTAGTTATCATTGGAGAAGATAAAGGTAAAAAAGGGAAAATTGTTAATATTTCTCCCAAGAAGATGGAAGCGATAGTTGAAGGTGTTAATTTTTTAAAGAAACACTCTAAACCCACCCAAAAGGCTCCTCAAGGCGGAATAGTTAAGCAAGAAGGTGCAATACATATTTCTAATATTAGATTAATTTGTAACAAATGTAATAAACCTACTGCCATAAAAAGAGAAAAAATTAAAGAGGGCAAGAGAGTAAGAGTGTGTAAAAAATGTGGAGAAATAATAGATAAAGTTTAGGAGGTTGGATTATGTCCCGATTGAAAGATAAATATTTTAAACAGGTTGTACCAGAGATGATGAAAAAATTTAAATATAAAAGTGTGATGGCTGTTCCCAGATTACAAAAAACAATAATTAATATCGGGTTAGGAAGTGCGATAAAGGATTCAAAAATTATGGATGAAGCAGTAAAGGAATTAGCTATTATTAGTGGACAGAGGCCCATCATTACTCGTGCAAAGAGATCTATAACTAACTTTGGAGTTAGAA
>NCRO01000559.1 GCA_002849045.2 Candidatus Sediminicultor secundus | reverse complement strand
GATTTGGAAAAATGGCAGAAAGAGAAACAGCATATTATTATTCTGGTCAGGAATGAAGGGCGGGCGCAGCGTTTAGGGGAGATATTAGAAGAAAGGAGAGTAGAAAGATTTGCTACAGGAAGGATAGAAGAGTATGCTCATTTAAAATCAACTATCTTCATTTCTTATGGTTACTTAAATTATGGATTCAGACTTCCCAATCTTAAAACAATTTTTATAACCGACCAGGAAATATTTGGCAAGGAAAGAAATAAAAGATATAAATTAACCAGGCGTAAGAGTGAACCTTTTTCTACTATAATGGATATCTCTTCGGGAGATTATGTAGTACACATTGATCATGGTATAGGGATATACAGAGAGATTTTAAATTTAACCGTTAAAGGAGTAAAACAGGATTATCTTTTAATCGAATACGCGCAAGGGGATAAACTGTATGTCCCGGTAGACCAGTTTAATTTAGTTCATAAGTATATAGGCATCAAGGATAAAACTCCCAAGATTTACCGTTTAGGAGGAATCTCCTGGGGAAAGGCTAAAGGAAAAGCAAAAAGGTCAATTCAAAAATTAGCCCAGGAGCTTTATAATTTATATGTTGCCCGTAAAGAAATCAGGGGTTTTGCCTTTTCCAAAGATAATAACTGGCAGCAAGAGCTGGAGATGTCTTTTCCCTATGAAGAGACTTATGACCAATTGCAAGCCTTATCTGAGGTCAAGGCTGATATGGAAATTGTTAAACCTATGGAGAGATTAGTTTGTGGAGATGTAGGTTATGGTAAAACAGAGATAGCTATAAGAGCTGCCTTTAAGGCGGTATTAGACGGAAAGCAGGTGGCAATTTTGGCACCTACCACTATCCTGGTCCAACAACATTACGATACTTTTCGGGAAAGAATGAACCCCTTTCCTATAAATATAGATATGCTCTCCCGTTTTAGAACCAAACAGGAACAGAAAAAAGTTATTGAAGGCCTGGAAGAAGGGAAGGTAGATATTATTATAGGAACCCATCGGTTAATTCAAAATGACATCCGGTTTAAGGATTTGGGCTTGTTAATCGTGGATGAAGAACAGCGTTTCGGAGTCCTTCACAAAGAAAGAATAAAAAAATTAAAAGAAAGCATTGATTCTCTTACCTTAACTGCCACTCCTATCCCCCGTACCCTGCATATGTCACTTATCGGAGTCAGAGACTTAAGCGTAATAAACACTCCCCCAGAGGACAGATTTCCTATCGCTACTTATATCTGCAGGAGAGATGATAAAGTGATGGCAGAGGCAATAAGAAGAGAATTGGACAGAGAAGGACAGATATTCTTTGTCCACAATCGAGTAAGGAGTATCCAGAAAGTGGCTCGAGATTTGAATCGACTCTTTCCTCAG
This sequence comes from Candidatus Sediminicultor secundus, assembly GCA_002849045.2. Next base: position 3,919 of record NCRO01000559.1, on the reverse strand, counting down.
GCTAGAATCGGAATTGCTCATGGACAGATGGCAGAAGAACAGCTGGAAGATATAATGATTGATTTTTTAGAAAAGAAATATGATATTTTAATCTGTACTACTATCATAGAGATTGGCTTAGATATTCCCAATGTGAATACTATTATTATCGATGATGCCCATAAATTTGGTTTATCCCAGCTTTACCAATTAAGAGGGAGAGTGGGGAGGACTGACCGACGTGCCTATGCTTATTTTCTTTATCCTTCCTATCGGTCTATTTCTGATACCGCAAAAAAGAGATTACAGGCCATTAAGGAGTTCAGCGAGTTAGGCTCCGGTTTTAAATTAGCCATGCGAGATTTAGAGATTCGGGGAGCAGGTAATCTATTAGGTAAAGAGCAGCACGGTTCTGTAGGCGATGTTGGATTCAATCTTTATTGCCGCTTATTAGAAGAAGCGATTAAGGAATTACGGGAAGAGGAAGAAGGGAAGGAAAAGAAAGAAGATATCACCCCGGTTATCGACATAAAGATAGATGCCTATATTCCCGGAGGCTACATTTCTGACTTAAAACAGAGGGTCTTAATTTATAAGAAATTGGCTGAGATTAAAGATTTAGAAGATTTGGAGAGAGTAAAAGAAGAGTTGAGGGACAGATATGGAATTTATCCCCAGGAGCTAAGGGATTTATTAGAGATAATATATCTGAAGATATTTTTAAGAAAGTTAGGCATTGGTTCCCTGGTGGTAAAGGAAAATAAGTTAATTCTCAGATATCTGCAAAATGCTAAGATAAAAGCTAAATTAAGCAGGCTGCCTTCTTTTTATCAGCAAAGATTAATAAAAGAAGAACATAGATTGTCTGGAATTTCTAAAATTGACCTTTCCGGAACTAAATCTTCAGAAATTTTGAAATTTTTGAAGGAGTTTGTAATAAACTTGGCGAAATAAAGATAGTAAATAGTCGTTAGTGAATAGTTAATAGTATTTAGTGAAGAAAATAGAAGCATAATTAGTATATAGTCGTTAGTATTTAGTATATAGCAAAGAGATAAGAAGTAAGAAAACGGGAACAAAAAGATTAGATAGCGTAGAGGAGATTAGTTAACCAGCTCATCAGTTAAAATACAGGTTACAAGGTATCAGTTTTTATGAAGTAGGAGCGTATTGATATACGCTCAATAATCTATATAAAACTGTAGGACAGGCGTTCCCCGTTTTCACGAGGACAGACCCGCCTGTTTATAATGGCATTATAACTTTTGATTTATCGGGGCATGACAATCTTATCTAAAAACTATAAACTAAGAACTAAAAACTAGTTTTGTATTTTGCATTTTTTTACTAGCGACTATTAACTATTCACTAACGACTAATTATAAATAAAATAATATATTTTTTTCTGTATATTGATTTAAAAGATTCAAATTATATAATGCTTAATTGTAAAGGGAGTAATACCATATTTATTAAAGCCAATAGTCCATACTTTAAAAAGATTAGTTTTATTGAGATCATTCCAGGGTTCTATATCCTTAGTAATAGTAATAATTCTACTGTCTTTCTCGGTGACAGGAGAAACATCTCCAAAATTCCTTATATTTCACTTGGATGCTGTATCATCACAGTATTTCTCTCAAAATATGAAAGATGGCTATCTTCCAAACTTGAAAGCTGTTTTTGAGAATGGCCACATAATTCATTATGGCCTTAGCCTCTTTCCCGGAGGGACGGAAATGATTTATCCTCGTTTGAAAAAAGGGTTAGATAGTTCCACTGGAGATTCGGTAGGATGGGGTTATTATGACCGAGATAAAGAACGAGTTATACCGGGATATAAAACCTGGTCTTATATGTTTTCCCATATACCTCGGCGAGCGAGAGACTGTTTTCTTTATGGAATACCTGGACTTGACTTTTTTCTGTTTCTTCCTCTCCTTAATGTCCCTGAGCTTTTGGAAACATATGGGGTTGTAGAAATCATTTGGTTTACCACTGATGCTCTGGGTCACATGCTGGGCCAGAGATTATACCGAGCCAGCATACGCAGGTTTGACCGTTATTTTGGTAATCTTATGAAAAGATTGAACCTTAATGAAGTTAATCTAATTGTTTATTCCGATCACGGAATGTCTTTTGGTGATTTTACTGTCATTGATCAAGGAAAAGAAATTAAGAGAATAGTAGGGAATAACCTCCGGGCATTTCTTCATCCTAATTTATATTTAAAGAATGCTGATACAAAAGATAAAGTAGCCAGGGATATTGTTCTTGGAAGTGAGATTGATTTTGCTTTTTATATGGATGACCTCCATCGGATGATCGGCTATTTCGACCAAGGGAAAGTAATTTTTGAAAAAAAAGAAGGGAAGTTTCGGTATCTATTTGAAGGTAAGGACGCTTTTGGTTATTACAATGCTGGTTATAATGGAGAATGGTTGACTGTTTTAAATTGGCTGGCGCACACCAGGGAGAGCCGATTCCCAGCAGCTCTACCCAATCTATATAATCTTCTTTTAAATGAAAGGGCAGGAGATATAGTGATAGTCATCAATCCCCCTAAAATACCCTATACTTACATGCAATATATGGCTAATCATGCCGGAGTTACTGATACCGATTTGATGATTCCTATTTTGCTTAAGGGGCCAGAGCTGGAACATCTTTACGATCGAGAAGAGATGTGGTTACATAATCTCTTTACCAGTATTCCTACACTCAGTTTTGAAAATCTTGAACCAGCGAGGGAGAAAAACTCTTTTAGCTTTTGGGGAGGTAACCTTGGGGAACATAATCTGGGTTTTGAAATGTCTCTTTCTCCGGCTTACCGGTGGAATTTCGGTTTATACTATAATAACGATATCTACCGTAGCTGGCTTGAATATGACCTTTACAGTTCTTATGTAATCAGGTTATGGACTGGAGTAGGCCTGCAATATCAAAAGCAAAATCTTGAGGCATTGGCTCAAGCTCGCTTACAAATAGACCTAGGGAAAATACAGCTTAATTATGGAGGACAGTTTACCCAAGAAGGATGGGAAATAAATACTAAAGAAGTCGTTTATCAAATCAATGATCGCCTGGCTTTAGAGTGGTTAGTACCTAATGGATTTGGTATGAGCTTTAGTTGGTAGAAATTTTTAATATAGAAACTATACTAAGATATAAACAAAAAAATAATACTTTATACGAAAAGGTTTTAAGTTTTTATTATATATTAATAATTGATTACCAAAAACTAATAGACAGGCGAGACGCCTGTCCTACGGACAGATACAAGGTTTGCTCGCACTAACGACTAACGACTAGTAGAGAACGGAGGAAGAAATGTACGAAAAAGAGAAAGAATTATTTGCAGAAATGATGGATATTATTTCTAAATTGAGGGGACCGAAAGGTTGCCTTTGGGATAGAAAGCAGACCTTAGAATCTCTGGCTCCTAATATTTTAGAAGAAGCTGAAGAGATTTCCCAGGCAGTTAAGTCTAAACGTAAGGATAATTTGCATGAAGAGTTAGGGGACTTGTTAATGGTAATACTTATGCAGATTGAAATTGCTCAGGAAAAGGGCTTATTTACTTATTCTGATGTACTGGCCGGGGCAGTAAGGAAATTTATCAGAAGACATCCTCATGTCTTTGGTGATGTAAAAGTAAACACTCCCGAAGAAGCTTTAGCAGTTTGGAAGAAGATAAAGAGAGAAGAAAAGGAAGTAAATAATCAAAAATAATACAATTTAGATTAAAAATTACATTTAACCTATGTAAAATATATGATATAATGATTTAGTATTTAGTGAATAGTGAATAGTATTTAGTAAATAAAATACAGTAATAAGTAATGTGTAATTAGTAATAAATTGCAGGTTTCAGGTTTCGAGTTACAAGTTGCAAATTTATAGAAAGCTCAAAGTGTGTAGGAGTTGCACTATTATACAA
>NCRO01000558.1 GCA_002849045.2 Candidatus Sediminicultor secundus | reverse complement strand
AGATGTGGATAAGAGACAGGGGAAGAGAAAGGAGAGGATTTAAACAAATTAGATATGAAGTTCAAATAAAAACAGAAGCTCCAGAAGAAAAGGTTCGTAAACTTCATAATTTAATAGAAGAAAAATACCCTATAACCGATGTAATTAATTATGGAACAGAGGCAAAAGGAGAATTTAATCTTATTTAATATTATTTATGCTCTCTTAACCCTTTTTATCTTTTCAATATTTATCATCAGGGCGGCGATGTCTGAAGGGGTTATTCCGGGGATTCTTTTAGCCTGGCCCAAGGAAATTGGCTGTACTTCTGAAAATCTCTCCTTGCCTTCATGGGATATACCATGCAGCTTAAAATAATCGATATCTTTAGGTATTTTATAATTCTCTAACTTCTTGAATCTTTTTACCTGAATCTCTTGTCGTTTAATATATCCTGCATATTTTATTTGAATTTCAACTTGCTCGGTTACTTTGTCAGACAATTCTGGTCTGTTAGGATCGATAGAAGCAGTTTGATTATAAGTTACCTCAGGCCTGGTAAGTAAAGTAGCCAAAGTAGCTGCCTCAGATAGAGGGGTAGTACCCAATTTATTTAGTAATTCATTTACCTTTTGGGTAGCATGAATAATTACTTCCTTCAATCTTCCCTTTTCCTTTTCAACCAGTGTTTTTTTCTTCAGAAGTTTTTTGTATCTTTGTTCTGAGATTAGCCCCAGTTTATATCCATAAGGAGTAAGTCTTAAATCCGCGTTATCTTGTCTTAACAAAAGTCTATATTCAGCCAGTCCGGTTCTTAAACGATAAGGTTCAGTTACACTTTTTGTAACTAAATCATCTATCTCTACGGCAATATAAGCTTCTGCACGATCCAGGATTAAGGGTTCCTTACCGCGTGTCAGCTGTACTGCATTTATGCCCGCCAGCAATCCTTGTTCAGCTGCCTCTTCATATCCCGAGGTTCCATTAACCTGTCCGGCTAAAAATAATCCTTTAATTGCTTTAGTTTCTAAAGAGTATTTTAATTGATTAGGATATATAATGTCATATTCAATAGCATATCCATAGCGGATAATCTTACAATTTTCCAAACCTACAATAGTGTGCAAGGCTTCCTGCTGGGCATCAGCAGGAAGACTGGTAAAAAATCCCTGTAAATATATTTCTTCAGTATTATATCCCTCTGGTTCTAAGAATATCTGATGAGATTCTTTTTCGGGGAACCTAATTATTTTATCTTCTACAGAAGGACAATATCTGATAGCTGCACTTTGGATGGTACCATTAGATAGGGGTACTCTAAGGATATTATCTTGGATTATCTGATGGGTTTTCTGATTGGTGCGGGTCATAAATACCGAAAAATCCTTATATATTTTCCCTTTATTTTCAAAAGAAAAAGACAAAGGGACATCTGCGCTCTTCTGTTCTTTCATCTTGGGGAAATCAACCGTTCTTCTATCTATCCGCGGAGGGGTGCAGGTGTTTAACCTTCCGACTTTAAAGCCCAACTCTTTAAGATTTTCTGCCAGACCAATCGAGGCAAGTTCGCCGGCTCTTCCCGCTGAATAAGTAGTTTTTCCAATATAAATTTTTCCATTTAAAAATGTTCCATTAGTTAAAATCACCGCGGGAGAAGAAAATTCCAAACCGCTTTTAACCATTACCCCTTCTATCTGATAATTATTTACTATTAATTTTGTTACCATCTCCTGTTTTAAATCTAAATTTCTTTGGATTTGGAGAGTGTGTATCATTTCTTGAGTATATAATCTTTTATCTATCTGTGCCCTTAGAGCCCACATAGCCGGACCTTTGCTGGTATTTAACATCCTTAAATGAATAGTGGCTTTATCGGTATTTTTAGCCATTTCACCGCCTAAAGCATCGATTTCTTTAGCTACATGTCCTTTACCCGGACCTCCAATAGAGGGATTACAGGGCATAAGAGCAACATTGTCTATATTGGAAGTAATAAGGAGTGTTTTTGCCCCCATTCTGGCAGCCGCCAGAGCGGCTTCACAGCCGGCATGGCCGGCACCTACTACAATTACATCATATTGATATTGCTTCACTTTTTCAGTTTCTCCTTTATTCTGAGTTGGAATTTTATTCGTATCGAGTATCACGTATTGCGTGGAGAAAATCAGTTTTTAATTATCGGTTACCAGCTTATTAAGATTTTTATCATTGCGAGTTTCGATTTATCAGAGTGCGACAATCTCTTTGTTAAGAACAAGAAGACACGGTGACGCCATTGTTTCTATTAAAGGCAATAAGAATTGCTATTCACTGACGACTAATTTATTTTTACTTTGCATATTCTAATATATTTTCTTGTTTCCCGCAAGTTAGAAGGGAAAGTATCGAGTATATAGTATCGAGTATTGCGTGAAGAGTAGCGTGGAGCGTATAGCGTTTAGCGGGTAGGGAAATACAGTAAAATAGTTGTTAGTTAATCCTTAGTTAGTATTTAATATAGAAAGCACAAAGAATAAATTCAAAATACTAAATGCGTAAGATGTAAGTTTTAAAATAAATAGTTAGAAGTATAAAAAGATTTACAGGTCATAATGTGTTTGTATTTTTCATACGAGATACCAGATACGAGATACAAATTTGTCGATTAATGTAAACTTTAGTGGGGTAATTAGATAAAGAGAAAGAATGGTATTTTTTTATCCAACTTTACGCGATATATAGTGCGAATTTTATTCTGGATTCTGACTTCTGGCTCCTATTTTCTTTGCGAGATACGATTCACGAGATGCGAGATACGGATTTATCGGTTTTTCTTGCCTGAAAAAAATTATTATGTTATACTTTTAAATGGAGAGATGACCGAGTGGCCGAAGGTGGTTGCCTGCTAAGCAATTGAGCGGGTTAAGGCCTGCTCCGAGGGTTCGAATCCCTCTCTCTCCGCCATTTCTTATAAGTTAAGAGGGCTGCTCCATTGCACGATTTAAGAGAAAACCACAGTATTTTTTATTACGCTATTGGTAAAACCAAAACAGTTTATTCATTGTTTATTCTAACTAAAGATGTTTAAAATTGTCTCAACCTTTTATAAGGTGGTGGCAATTTTTTTTATTAATGAGATAGAAAGTATTTAAAATATTATCTAAAGGGAGGAGAAATTATGAAATTAGATAGAGGTGATTTCGAAACAGAAAATCTAATTGTTTGGGAGAAAATTATCAGAAAATTATTCCCGATAGCTATCCCAAACAATTGTCTTTGGAAGGATATTGATAGTATAATTTCAATTCTTAACAAATTAGGTTCTGCAGGTGGTTTAAATCATACTCTATTTCCCGCTGGTGGAGGCCATGATTTAACCGGGGCAAAAAGATCATCAGAGAAAGAGTGTATTGAATTTAGTACCCCAAATTCAGTAAGGGTTGTTAAACCGAAAGTACTGGAATTTAATTATTTCCCCAATAATACTAACTGGGCTTATTTTCGTTTAGAAACTGCTGGTTTAAAGCCGATTACTCCAAACATTAACCCATTTTTTATAAAAGAAAAGGTAACTGAGCTTGAGCCAGGTCATTATGTAGAAAAAGAAATATGGGAAAAAGGCTATCTGGGATATAATGAAAAGAATAATAGAATTCTACTGCCGAAAAGTGCAAGAATAGTCTCCAGATATTTTAGAGGTTCATTTGTTATATTTGCCAAAAGTTCTCCTTATAACAAAAATCACGTTACTTATGATGCCAGACACGACAAGATGAATAGTAAAAAGTTTAGGCAATATATTGAGAAATGTATAATAAAATTAAACGAAGAAAGTTAAATTACAAATAAATTCTTCTTTATTTTACAGATACTTAATATTTTTAAAAATAATTTTCATCAAACTAATTCACATTTTCTGATTCATGCATACGCATAGATTTTTATAAAAAACTTACACATTTATCAGCACAATTAAAATCACATTTTTTACTTTTTATAGAAAATTTTACATACATTTATTGGCTTGTTATAATGTAAAAAAATTATAATTTAATTGTATATCTTGATTCGCTAGTTAGTTAGTTTAATACTAATAATTTATTAACCGATTAACCAACTAACTAAATTATTTTGTATTTAAAACTAACGACTAATTTAATCTATACAGACAGGAGGGTAAATAATTATGAGTATACACATTGGAGCAAAAGAAGGAGATATCGCCAGTACAGTTTTACTTCCCGGAGACCCCTTGAGGGCAAAATATATAGCGGAAAATTTCCTTACCGATACTATCTGTTATAATCAAGTACGTGGAATGTATGGTTATACTGGAACTTATAAAGGGAAAAGAATTTCTGTCCAGGGCACAGGTATGGGGATACCCTCTATAT
>NCRO01000557.1 GCA_002849045.2 Candidatus Sediminicultor secundus | reverse complement strand
AGTTTATACCATTAATTTAATGAGTTCTCCCGGGTCTGGAAAGACCAGCCTTTTAGAAAGAACCATAGATTCACTGAAGAATGAATTAAAGATTGCAGTTATAGAGGGAGATCTTCAAACTACTAATGATGCTGAGAGGATAGAAAAATATAATATTCCAGTGACTCAAATAAACACTGACGGAGCTTGCCATCTTGATGCTAATATGGTAGATGGTGTATTGGGTAATTATAATTTTAAAGAAACGGACCTTTTTGTTATTGAAAATGTGGGCAATTTAGTCTGTCCGGCAGGATTTGATTTAGGAGAAGATGATAGGGTAGTAATGGTGAGTATACCCGAAGGGGACGATAAGCCTATAAAATACCCGGTGATATTCCGCAAAGCAAGTGTGGTTTTAATAAATAAGACAGATTTATTATCTTATACAAATTTTAATATGGATAAAATAAAGAAAGATGCTTTAAGCATTAATCCCCGTTTGAAGATATTTGAAATTTCTTGTCAGACCGGAGAAGGTTTAGATAACTGGTTTGATTGGCTAAGAGAACAGGTAAGAAAAAAAAGAGATGAAGATTAGAAAAAATATAATTATTAAAGGCATTGTCCAGGGGGTCGGATTCCGACCCTTTATTCATAAATTAGTAAAAAATTACAATCTAT
>NCRO01000556.1 GCA_002849045.2 Candidatus Sediminicultor secundus | reverse complement strand
ACGGATCTATAGGAAATAGATAAAGCGTTTTCCTCAAGTTTTTTAATAATTTCCTCATAAACATAATCTTTTATCTCTACAATGCCTCCACCAATTACCAACAATTCAGGGCTAAGGCCATTAATAATATTAACTAATCCTATTCCAATATTTCTTCCTGCTTCATTGAATATCTCAATTACCTTTTTATGGCCATTTTTACCTAATTGATATATCTCTTTCTTGGTCAATTCTTTATTACTATTAGATAATTTTAAATACCTATTAACAATATAGCTTTCCGAAGCAAGTGTTTCCCAGCACCCTTTATTACCACAGTGACATAGAGGACCATTAGTATCAACAATTATATGACCGAATTCCCCGGCATTTCCACTTGCTCCTCGGTATAATTCACCATTAAAAAATATCCCGCAACCTATTCCTTCATTAATAGAGACAAATACCATATTATTTATTTTAGGATAAATAGATTCTCTTTCCCCGATAGCTGCCGCTTTTGCCTCATTATTTAATACTATAGGAAGGCCATATTTTTCTTTAAAAATCTTGGAAATAGGGACATTTTTCCATCCTAAATTAGGCGCAAATTCTAATATACCCTTTTCTTTATCAATCAAGCCAGGTACTGCTACTCCTGTTCCCAGTAGATTATCTAATTTTAAATTCTTTTCTTCCATCATCTTATCCATCTCAAAAAATACCTGTTTTAGGGTCTTCTTGTAATTATCTTTATATATTATGGGGATGATACTCTTTGTTACCACTTTTATTTCTAAATCAAACATCACTATCTTTATCTGGTTAACCTCGATTTCGATACTAAAAATATAAGCTTTGTGGGGGTTAATCATTAATTGTATTGGCTTTCTGCCACCGGAAGAAATACCTTTTTCGGTTTCAATCACGAAGCCTTTTTTAATCAGAGTTCTAACGTGGTTAGACACTGTACCGGCACTACATCCTGTAATTTCAGTTAGTTCTATTCGAGAAATAGGACCTTGCTTGCGAATTGCTTTAAAAATACTACTTAAATTCCATTTTCTGATTATGATTGCATTTCCCAACATAACTTTTCTTTTTTTCATTACCTCTGTCCTAAAATACTAATTTATCTCCATA
>NCRO01000555.1 GCA_002849045.2 Candidatus Sediminicultor secundus | reverse complement strand
AAACGCTTTATCTATTTCCTATAGATCCGTAAAAATTAAATTTAGTAAATTAGGCAGCTTAGCTGCAGTTTATGGGATGGCTGATTTAATTATTAATGAAAGAATTAAATTCATTTAATATAGATTTCAGAAACGAAGAAGGTCAAACAATAAAAGACCCTTTTTTGTAAATCAATTATTATAATTATCTTACTGTCTAAGGAGTGAAAAAATGAAAGAAAACAAATCATTACATAGTATCTGTCGATGGACCTTCAATGCGGGCAAGGGTGGTTTTGTCCCGGATGATATGAGACCAGAATGGAATTCTAAAAATCTGAATACTGTCGATATGATTAAGCTGGTAAGAAATAGGATTGCCCCCAGATTAGCGGATAATATAGAATTAGGAATTGAAATGCATTATGATTACGAATTTGATGAAAAAACTGCCCCTGAAATAGCTGATGCCTTAATAGATTCTAAGATATATCTGGCCATGGTAACCCCCGGAGCACATAGACATTATGCTTATGGAGGCATAGCTTCCTTAGATCCTGATGAGAGAAAATCAGCAGAAGAATTTGGAGAAAGAACAGTTAGTCTTGCTTACGGGCCCCTTAGAAAAACCTGGCATCCCGATCCCTTAAAATGGCCTGCAGTTATTATTTGGAATGGTTCATTTGGCTATGATCTTGCTTCTGTAGGAATCTTTCAAATGTATCAGAATCTTAAAGAAAGTATGGCTAAATTATGCAAATATGAAGAAAAACTGGGAGGAGAGCTCTATTTTGCCTTAGAACCCAAACCCAATGAAGGACATCCGGCTCTACTAATCCCTACCGTAGCCAGTGCCCTGGTCTTTTGGAATAAATTAGAAGAAGAGTTTAAAATTACTGGTGCTAAAAAGGGAGTGAATAAAGAGTTTGGTCATTCAGAAATGATCGGGCTTGACCATGTATACGATACTATTGAGGAAATAGATAACAATGCTTTAGTCCATATGCACTTAAATAGTCAGGGCTATAATGATGGCATCATTCTTGGCGGACCGGGCAAATATGATATCGACCACGGGACACGGGTTAATGGTATGAATATAGCCATAGCAGGTTTAATTAAAGATGCCGGTTTTAATCGCTGGAAAGGTCACGATATGCAGGTGAGGGCATATGATAATGTAGAGCAGGGAATCGACAGAGTGATCAGAAGTGTACTGAGCTGGGAGGCCTGTGCACAAGCAGCCCAAGAACTGGATAAAGAACAGCTAATGAAATACCTTAAAAACCGGGAAACCGCTAAAACAGAGGATATTATGCGGGAAGCTCTGGTAAATGCCCAAAACTATTTTGACCGAATGTATAAGGGTGATTATTAAAAATATAAAAAATAAAAAGCAGGTGTTTTATGGGTTATCTTTTAGGACTCGATATCGGCACCAGTGGGGTAAAA
>NCRO01000554.1 GCA_002849045.2 Candidatus Sediminicultor secundus | reverse complement strand
TGCCATCTTCCCGGCAACATAACAACCTGGGACAACAAATTTAGCTATCTTTTTGAAAACTTCCGAACACTCCTCTTTCCACCATAATATTTTCGGACCATGGGCATATGTAGGCGGACAACCGGTCTTCTTCAGTACTTCCTTTCCTGCTCTTCTCTGCATTAATTGAATATAAGGTTCACAACGAGTATCAAGCCAGGAATCATAACGAGCTACCGGATTCCAATCCTTATCAATCATTCCAATTCCTGACATCTGACCATCTACTGTTATAGCAGCCACTTCTTCTGGTCTTACACCTGCTTTTTCCATTACTCGACGGATAGTTTTTAATGCTGAACTATAAAAACCCTCAAGTTCCTGCTCGACCCAACCAGGCTTTGGATAAAAGAGTAAAGACTCTTCGTAGGCCTGAGCTAATAGAACTCCTTCTGTGTCAAAAAGACCTGCTTTTGTTCCTGCAGTCCCTATATCTACACCAATTAGATAGTCTGCCATATAGTCAACCTCCTTAAAAAATTGTCTCTCTTAGCTATTTTGCGGTATAACCACCATCAATAGAAAAGATAGAACCTGTTGCGTATCCTAAATCATCGGAAGCCATGGCTAAAACAGCTGCTGCTATCTCTTCTGGTCTTCCCAATCTGTTTAAGGGTCGGCATTCTTCCAGTTTACGTCTTGCTTTTTCCGGATCTTTAGATTTTTTTAAAGCATTTTTAACTAATGGAGTTTCTGTTGTTCCCGGACATACTGCGTTAACCCGCACACCTTTCCTGGCAAGGTCTACAGCCATACTTTTAGTCAGAGAAATAGCCCCTGCTTTAGAAACATTATAAGCCACCTGACCAGCAATACCTACAAGACCAGCTTCAGAAGCAACATTAATCACTACACCACCATTCCCCGCAAGCATAACGGGTATAACATAATGGGAGCAAAGATACATACCTTTTAGATTTACGGCTATCACTTTATCCCATTCTTTTTCTGGGGTTTCGATTACATCACCCTGGTAATATATTCCAGCGTTATTAACTAAAATATTTATCCTTTCAAATCTATTGGTGACTTCTTTAACCATATTTTTCACACTTTCACTGTTGGCTACATTTGTTTCAATAAAAAAGGCGTTCCCGCCGATTAAAGAACTAGTCTGTTTGCCTTTTTTAATATCAATATCTGCTACAATGACTTTGGCATTTTTTTCTGCAAAAGCTATAGCTGTTGCTCTGCCAATTCCCACAGCCGCGCCAGTAACTATAACAACCTTATCTTTAAAATTCACTATTTTACCTCCTTTGATACAAACCGTTTAAGTATCTATATAAAAAAATGCTAATTACACCATCTTTAAACTTATTGAACCTCAGGTAATAAGTTCAAAATATTTTAAGCCCATTATGCTTTCGGCAGCATATTGATCGAAAATATTCTCTGAAACTCCTCCTTCAAGAGCAAGGTAAGGATCAGAAACTGGTGGTAATGGTTCTAAAGTCAATGCATATTTATAATTTATTCCCTTCAACGCTTTAATGAGCGCTTTAAAATTTATATGTCCTCTTCCCACTGAACACCGATTACTATCTGCTATATGAACATTAATTAAGTTGTTTCCGGCTATTCTAATTGCTTCTGGTATATCTCGCTCCTCTATATTCATATGAAAAGTATCGGCCATAATTTTTACATGACTTGAATTTACCTCACGGGCATAGCCCAAAGCATCTTGAACGCTGTTGACTAAATAAGTTTCATACCTGTTTATCGGTTCTATTGCCAACAAAATATCTTTTTTCTCCGCATATTTTGCTACTTCCTGAACTGCCTTTACAGAATTTTTCCAGTCTTCTTTTTTACTCAAAGAAGGAGCTGTTTTAGATACAGCAGCTGGAACAACAATGATAAGTTTCGCTCCCATCAACTGGGCATAATCTATACACTTGAACAAATATATAATAGTCTGTTCCCTGATCTTCTTATCTGATGAAGCCAGATCCCTTTTAATCTCTTCTTTCCAAGGATACATTCCAGCAATAGAAGAAACTTTAAGACCATGCCGCTGTAGCATTTTTTTTACTTTTTTAGGTTTATATTTTTCTTTATCGGGTTCTCCTTCAAGTTCTACAGCATCATATTTGTACTTCGCTAATCTTTGAAAGCTCTTTTCTAAATCTTCCGTTGCATAAATCCAGTTACTGATAGAATATTGCATATTCCTACCTCCAAAAGCTAACTACGATTTTCATATTATTATTAAAAACTGAAATATCCTTAAAAATAGTACTCAGTTCTTCAACGCCTATTTTTTTAGTTATTATTTTTTTTAGATTACACCCAGCATTTTGAGATAGTTTTACAGTCTGTCTAAATTGTTTTAGAGAAGCCCCGGTAGTTCCAGTAATTTTTAGCTGCTTGTAGTGAATTATATTTGAATTCAATTTAATTTCTTCTTTTCCTGCAGGCAAACCAGCAAAGAAGTTAATTTTGCCATTTATTGCTACCAATTCCAAAGCTTCCTCTTGTATTTCTGGAACTGAAGCAGAGGTAATTATATTGTCAACTCCTATTCCATTGGTTAAACTCATTATTGTTTTTTTTATCCTGGGGTCACTTTTAACTATGTGGTCCGCTCCATATCCTTGACTAAGTTTTAGACGCTTCTCATCAACATCTGTGACAATGGTCATTCCAATTCCTAAATGCTTATTCAAAATTAAATGCAGGATTCCCATTGGACCGGCTCCAAAAATCAATAAACTCTCTCCCGGTCTCACATTTAGGGACTCATAAGCATTATAACAACAAGACAATGGTTCAATTACCGCAGCTTCTTCATAACTAAGCGATTCCGGTATTTCAACTAAATTCCCGTGCCTGACTGCAATTTCAGGGATTTTCACATATTCAGCAAACCCTCCAGGCCAACTAATACCAAAAGCATTATAGTCTAAACATAATTGTTCAAGACCTTTTCTGCAGACTTCACAGAAACCACAACCGACATTCGGCGCTAAAGCAACACGCATTCCCTTTTCGTAGTAATCTACTTTTTTTCCAACTTCTTCAATTACTCCTGATATTTCATGTCCTAATATCTGCTCATTTTTTTCTTTAATTTTAAAATGTCCGTATTCATATATTTTTCGATCTGTGCCACAAATTGAGCAAGCTTTTACTTTTAATAGCACCTCATTATCGTCTATTTCTGGTTTAGGAATATTCCTTATCTCAATGTTTTTCTTTCTATTGTAGATCGCGGCTAACATAATTATTCTCTCTTCTATAAAATTTAGGTTAATAAAACAGTCTATAATTTAATTGGTTTACCAGTCTTAATTGATTTATTCGCTGCTATAACTATTTCAATCGCTTTTTTCCCATCCTCAAAATTAACTTTCGGTTCTTCATTATTTAAAATACAATTAGCAAAATACTTATCTTCCTCTAAGTATGCATCTTTGAATAAAATCCTCCAGCTTTTATTGCCTTCTTTAACTAGTTGACTCTTGTTATTCCAAACCAAAACCGAATAAGCCTGTTGGGAACCTATTTGTAGCATTCCCTCTGTTCCTAAGATTTCCATCCTCGCATCATAACCATATGTAGCAGGACAACATCCATCAATCATGCCTAAAACTCCATTTTTAAACCTTAAACTAACCGCAGCAGTATCATAGAAATCAGGATATTCTTCTCTAAATTGGGGACATTTAAAATTATCAGCTATAGCATATACTTGTTCATAATCACTGCCAACCAACCACCTCATAGAATCAAAATCATGACTGTTAACCTCTGCTAAAAGCCCATTGCTTCTTTTTATATCACAGTACCACTTTGGCGGTAAGCCTGGTCCTCGTCCTACAGATTTTGCAAGAATGGGAGTCCCTATTTCTCCTTGTTCAATAATCTTTTTAGCTTTTAAGAAATTTTGATCAAATCTCCTCATAAAGCCAATTTGAAACTTCACTTGATTTCTTCTTACTGCCTTTTCCATTTGATTTGCTTCTTCTAAAGTGGAAGAAAGCGGTTTTTCGCAGAATATATGCTTCCCGGCATCAGCGGCTTTAATAACAGTCTCAGCATGAACGAAAGTCGGCGCTCCTATACAAACTGCATCAAATTCTTCACCTGCTAAAGCTTCTTCAAATTCAATAAAAAAATTGTTAGCACTTAATTCTTTTGCAGCTTCCTCAGCAACCTTTTTATTAGTATCAACAACTGCAACAATTTCTGTATTAGATATTTCAAATTCATAGTTTCTTGCATGAACCATTCCTGCTCTACCGGCACCAATTAAACAAAACTTAACTTTTTCCATTAAAAACACACCCTTAATTATATTTCGTTATAAAGTACAACTCTAACTTTCCCTTTATCACCTCTAAAGCGTGATTCAAAATAATCCATCGCTATATTATCCTTTGTATAAGTAATATTTTGCATTAATTGCATTGGAGCTCCTAATTTAATCTTTAAAATTTGAGAATCATATTCTTCAGCCACAATCGGCTCCAAGGTAATTTCCGCTCTATGGGGTTTCAATTCATACTTATTACTAAGCATACGATAGAGTGACTTATTTTCTAAATCTTCGTTTATTAAATTCGGACATAATTTATAA
>NCRO01000055.1 GCA_002849045.2 Candidatus Sediminicultor secundus | reverse complement strand
TCGTCTCCTCTCTCTCGCCTGTGTCTCCTCCGCAGTTTCTTGTCTTTCAGTGTCCCGCCGCCCCGCATCTTCATGCTATTAGGGTCGTCGGCAGCGTCAGATGTTTATAAGAGACAGCCGTATATATTAGTGGATTAGCTCTGCTCTTTTACCGGTTGCCTTAATATCATCTTCCATTTTTCTTCAGGCACACGCCTTGGGTCTGATAAATAAATCTCGTGATGAAGTCCGTTTTCAACAAAGTTTTTTTCTTCCATTAGTTTTCTCATTTTTGCCAGCGACTCTGGCTCTGTAGAATAAGAACCAATATGCAATATCTGAACGCACTTACCTTCCTTCATCTTCTCGAACTTGATCTGCTTAATCAGTTCTAATTCTTTCTTTTTGAAAACCTCTTCCTTTGCCTTCTTCAATATCTCTGAAGTAACAAAATCAGGCATGCGGATAAGAAGTTTCCAATACCATTCTGAATGAGGAACTTCTAGAGCTGGCTTATTTGATTTTACCCACCACAAACCTTCCAATTTTGGAACACCAAAATCTTTGTCCTGCTTTTTACAGATCTTTTTGACACCATACGCAAGAGGATATAATGCCTCAACCTTGTTTGTGAACTCTTCTCCTCCAGGCTCACCTTTACCTTCAATAGTCAAAAACGGAATTTCACCAAATTCAGCTACTTCTGGTCTCGTTTTTGCTGCGTAATACGTTTTGAATTCTTTCGTTAGGTCTAATTTTGTTGCCATAGTTTTATCATCTCCTTTTATATAAATCAGTTCCTTCTTAAAAGCAGGCTTGGGCATTTCGCCTAACGTTCCACAGGTTTAAGAAGTTGCGAAGTGGAGCAATTTGGGTAGAACGACTGAAAGGAATGGAACCTCATATCCGCTGTTAGGCGACGTGGCAAAAACCTTATACAGTTACTTCTTTTCCACATTTACTACACTTGTAATGATAAAAATTGACGATTCCTCCACAGGAAGGACATGACCATCTCCGCTTCTGATATTCGAAATAGTCCTCTATCCTCATTTCTTTCATCTTTTCAAAAATCTCCGGTATCTCATGTCTGTATCTAAACTTCGGATCTCCTGGATGAGTATCAAGAAGTTTCTTCCTGTGTTTTTTACATGGGAATTGGATGCAATCGATGCAGAAGTCTTTCTCTTCTCTATTATAACAGCAATCTCTTATTTTACAGCCCCATTTACTTGTTCTTTTTTGTTCTTTACTTTCTGAGGCACATCCAAGGCAAGTCTTATTAAAGGAAGGACATGCTCCACAAAAAACCCCACAAGGAGCTAATTCATTTGGTATTTGTTTCATATTATTTCCTTTATTCACATTAGATATTTGGCATTTCGCCTAACATATACGTATATCAGAAGTTGCCGAAGCAAAGCGTAACCTTATAGCCGCTGTTGTATGATGGAGTAAGCCATTATTTTTCAGCAATAACCAACATTTCAAAATCTTCAGTTGTAAGTTTATCATTCCTTGAAAAGGCTCCAAGTTTTGCTCCATAAATATCAATCTTTTTAAAGCCTAATGTTTTTAATAACCATGTAATTTCAGATGGTACATAATATCTTTCATTACATTCCAATTCCTTCTTGTTCCCAAAATCATCTTCTACTGTGGTAATATTGTGATCTCGGAAAGTCATTAAATCAAAAGTATTACTTCTATAGGTCGCATTCCCTTCTTCCGTTGTTGATGTGCAAAATTCTTCAACTGAATGATATAGTGGAAATAATCCATTTAATGTTGTAAAAATCAGCTTGCCAGAACCCTTTAATGACTTTGCAACATTTTTTAATATTTCATAATTCATTTCATCTGTTTCCATCAAAGGAAATGCTCCTTCACAAAGCATTATTGCCAAATCAAATTCATTCTTAAATGGCAAATTCCTTGCATCATGTTTCTGAAAATCTATTTGCAGGTTCTGAGCTTTTGCTTTTTCTTTTGCTCGCTCTAATTGTGATTCTGACAAATCAATTCCTGTAACCTTGTAACCCCTTTTTGTTAATTCAATCGAATGTCTACCGGTACCACATCCTATATCAATTATTTTTAGCGACTTATTAAAATCAATTTCTTTTTCGATGAAATCACACTCACCAATTGTGCCTTGTGTAAAGCTTTCATTATCATACTTTCTACCATAGTTCTCAAATAACGATTCATACCATTGTTTCATATTGATTTCTCCTTATCTTGGCTCGCTCTTTCGCACAACGGTTCCAGCATATACGAAGTTTGCGGAGCGTGGCGGAGCAAATCTGGGCGCAGTGAAACGAAGCCGTATAGCCCGTGTTATATGACCTTTTAGGACAAGGGAGCGCTGTAGGGTTCCGAACCCCGCCAAAAATTTTAAAACTAATCATTTACCAATGTCTCTTTCCAGAAAGAAATTTATCGATCCCTTGTTTTTTGATTTTCCTTAGATTTTTTAAGTGGGCATCTTCATGAATCGGTTTTAAGAAATCTAATTTGGTACAAGTTTCAAATTCTTCACATTCCCAGCAGCCCTGAATATTCTTTTTTTCGCAACATTTTCCGATTTTACAAAACGGAGGACCGCCTCCGTCTCTACAAACTCTACTGCAGCGTAATCTAACCATGGCCCCTAAAGTCGCATAACACTTTTCATAATCTTTGAATTCCTTAAAGTATTTAGATAATCCTTTGGAGACTCGATCAAACTTTTCCTGTCTTAATTTTTTCCTTAAATCTCTGGATAGGTCAGCAATTTCTCCTTTATAATTAATACAATCTCCGCAATAGAGTCCGCAATAAGCAATTAATTTTTTATCTTCATTCATCGAGCTCAATACCTTCCTTTCTTTTATTACTTTTATTCGCTCTTTTCTTCTGCAGGATGTATTTCTATTAAATTAATTAATCCACATCTTACTTTATCTTTACTTACTACAAAAATAGCAAAAATCCTCTTTTTATATAAAAGTTTCTGATTTTTGTATTAATCTAAAACATATTTTGTTGACAATAATATGTTTATATGATAATATCGTCATATATCAGTAAGAGAAAATAGAAAAGAAAACGATGAAACAAAAAAATAAATTTTTAATTATAATTATAGTATTTGCATTTTTTTATTTTATGCCGTTTAGTAGTTCTAAAACATTAAATGTATTGATAGAATCCCTATTAATGGCACAGGACTATGCTCGTCACCACGTATTATTGTGCTTGATTCCCGCTTTCTTTATTGCCGGAGCAATTACTAATTTTATCAGTCAAGAAAATGTAATAAAATACTTTGGAGCAAATACAAATAAATTATTAAGTTATGCTGTTGCCTCTGTTTCTGGCACAATCCTAACAGTTTGTTCCTGCACAGTTTTACCTCTTTTTGCTGGAATCTATAAACGCGGTGCAGGAATAGGTCCAGCAACTGCCTTTCTTTATTCCGGACCAGCCATCAATGTACTGGCAATTATCTTAACTGCACGTGTTTTAGGATTTGAGTTGGGCTTAGCCCGTGCTATCGGTGCTATTATTTTTTCCGTAGTTATTGGGTTATCTATGCACTTTATTTTTCGTAAAGACGAGAGAAAGAAAAACATAAATACAAATAATAATTTAGTTAGTGGGAAAACAGAGCAAGGAGAAAGATCTTTATGGAAAACAATATTTTACTTCGCCACCATGATAGGAATATTAGTTTTTGCCAACTGGGGAAAAGATGAATCGATCAGAATTTGGCAAGCAATTTATAGTTTTAAGTGGTTTATAACCGGCATTCTTTTAGTTATTTTATCCTGGATGCTCGTTAAGTGGTTTAATAAGGAAGAACGAGTTCAATGGGTAAGTTCCAGTTGGGGATTTGCTGAGCAGATATTGCCTCTTTTGTTAGGAGGGGTTTTAGTAGCTGGTTTTTTGTTGGGTAGACCAGGCAGCGAAGCATTAATTACAAAAATTTGGATTGAAAATTTAGTTGGCGGAAATAGCCTATGGTCAAATTTATTTGCTTCGGTCGTTGGAGCTTTAATGTATTTTGCTACTCTTACCGAGATACCTATCTTACAAGGGTTATTGGGAGAAGGTATGGGGAAAGGCCCGGCCTTATCTCTTTTATTGGCCGGCCCGGCATTAAGTCTGCCTAATATGTTAGTTATCAGAAGCATTTTAGGAACTAAAAAAACTTTAGTATTTATTTCTTTGGTAATAATTATGGCAACTTTTAGCGGGATGCTTTTTGGCCATTTTTTTTAAAAATATAATATAAAATAAAGATAAAAGGAGAGATTAGATATGAAAATTGAAATTTTAGGAACCGGTTGCCCAAAGTGTAAAAAATTGAGCGAACTAGCTGAAGAGGCGGTCAATGAACTTGGTGTTTCAGCAGAAATTACTAAAGTAACAGATATCAACAAAATTATCGATTACAAGGTTCTGATTACTCCTGCTTTAGCTATTGATGGTGATGCAATGGTGGTAGGCAGAGTACCCAGCAAAGAAGAAATTATTAAGTGGATTAAAGAAAAGAGTTAAAAAATAAACAGACTGCATTAAATAATAAAGAAGAGGTAGAAAATAACAATGGATAAATGTTGTTGCAATACAAAATCAAGAATGATATATTCTTGCTCGGGTGCTGCTAATACCGGGGAAACAGTCAGCAAGATAAGTAATAAAATTAAAAAAGACTTATCATTCAAGGCTGAGCAAGAAAATAATACTGAAGGTGATAAAAATTCAGAATGTTCTTGCTGTTCTTGTTGAAAATAAAAATAAAATCAGATGTGAAAGGA
>NCRO01000553.1 GCA_002849045.2 Candidatus Sediminicultor secundus | reverse complement strand
AGTAAACTTAAGGACTGATTTAATTGAATTTTTTAAATGAAAAAAGGGTTTTTAAAAGATTTGTAGTATTATGAAAATATAAAGGAATAATTTATTTTTTTTGCCTATTATATGAATTATTTCGATTCACTTAAAAATACTCTAATCCTGAAGGAATAAGTAATGAAAAATAGAAAAGGTTTTGCTCTAATCGGATTATTGTTAGCACTATCTATTATCGGATTATTAGCCTTAACTGGGTTAAGGGTTTATAATGGCGATCAACAAGTAAAGGGAAAAAATGTCGTAGTTCAAGAAAAGGCAAAAAATGTCATAGTTAAAGCTAATGTTGAAACCATCCAAAGTTTAATACAGGCAGAACTTGCTGATAAAGATATTAATCGTGATGATGCGGTATATACAGCTCAAAATGCAGGTTTATATAATCCCTTTAATGAAGTTGCTATGAACATATCAGAATGGTTTCCAGAAAACGCTAATGCCCCTGGTGAAATTCAAATTACCTTAATTGCAGGAACTTTTTACATTCAAGGATATGGAGCTGCTGGTTTACTTCCTGAAATACTCACAGCTAAAAGATGATTAATTATCTTTTAGTATAACGGGCGCCTTGTCTCTATTTAAATCTCTTTGCGATAAGTTTTAACTATTATTGACCTTATTGGAGAGTAAAGATAATGACCAGCTCTTTGGCAATTAAGCAGAAGGGCTTTTTTATTTTTTTTTGAATTTTTTCATAAAAAAGAAGGACTTTGTAAGTTTATATAGTAATTTAATTAAAGTAATGTTTTTTAGAAAAGGTTTTATAGGCTAACAAGAGTCGGGAAGAATTAATTGGGAGGTAATGTATGTCGAATGTAGAAATAGTAAAGGGATATATCCCTGGTTCAATAGGTCGAGTTGCTGAACTTCATGGTACTTACTACCGCGAGCATTGGGATTTTACGGTATTCTTTGAAGCGAAGGTGGCTACTGAGCTTTCAGAGTTCCTCGAGAGATATGACGAAAAGCGCGATGGTTTCTGGACCGTATCACTTGAGTGTCGTGTTGAAGGCTCTATTACCATCGACGGGATTTGCGCTGAAAAAGAGGGAGCGCATCTTCGGTGGTTCATTGTATCCGATGTCTTGCGTGGAAGAGGTATTGGCAATCGGCTTATTAAAGAAGCTCTTAACTTTTGTAGAAACAAAGGATACAGGCGGGTATATCTCTGGACTTTTGAAGGCCTTAACGCTGCGAAACACCTCTACGAGAAGAGTGGTTTTGAACTTGTTGAACAGAACAAAGGGATACAATGGGGTACAGAGGTTAACGAACAACGATTCGAACTACGGTTCGAGTAGTTCGCGTACTGTCTCGTAACCCCAGTCAATCCTTCCTATGTCCATTCCACAATCTGTTCTTTTAAAGGATACGAGATCCTGGAATGAGGTTTTTTGTTATATATCCCTTTCCTACTTCTGCATCTTTTATTGCCTTGACTACTGTCTTTTAAATCATGGTCAATAATTCTGGAAATTATCGGCTGATTCTTAGATCTTTTCCAAAATGTTTTCATAGCCTTATAAATGGCTACTCCTCTCATTTTTTCTACCTTCTTAAGCTAGGATTATAACTCAAAGAAGTAGGATTTTAAAAAAATTTTAAAAAAATATTAAAAAAAGAAGGATTTTTTAAATGAATGTCGTATACAGATATAGAATGTAAAGACATATTTACATGAGCATGTAAAGAGGTAAAGAACTATTAATATAAAAACAAAAAAATAAGGCAGTTTGGGTAAACAAAAATAATCTACAAGAATAGTTTAAAGCCGAAGTTTTTGCGTAGGAATTGGTAGCAGTTTAACAAAAGATGTAATTAAAAATGACGATTATACAATTATTGTAGATAAAGCACAAGAATTTATTAATAAATATAAAGAAATTAAAGACTAAATTGAAAACAATTAGGGCTTGTTTAAAAAATATTGTAGGATTTGTATTTAAAAATGAGTAAAGTGGAGGCTTTTAAGAATGATAAAAATAAGTGTAGACACATTAGATAAAAATTCACCTATACCATTATACTTCCAGTTGGAAGAGATATTAAAAGAAAGGATTGAGACAGGAGAATTACGACCAGGAGATTTACTGTCTTCGGAAAAAGAATTGTCAGAAAAATATCAGATTAGTAGGCCTACTGTTAGACAAGCATTAAGAGGGTTGGTTAGCGAAGGTTTACTTTATCGAGAAAAGGGGAAAGGGACTTTTATAGCAAAACCCAAAATAGATTATGGATTTATCCAAAGGTTAACCACGTTCTATGATGATATGATAGAAAAAGGTTACACAACAAAAACAATGGTAATTAAACAAGAAGTAAAGACTGTGAGAGGAGCAATAGCTAAGAAGTTAAATATCCAGAAAGGTGAAAAGATTATTTTTCTGCACAGAATAAGATCTGTTGAGAGTGAACCCATAGTAAGTGTAATGAATTTTATTCTTTTCCTGCAGGCAAACCAGCAAAGAAGTTAATTTTGCCATTTATTGCTACCAATTCCAAAGCTTCCTCTTGTATTTCTGGAACTGAAGCAGAGGTAATTATATTGTCAACTCCTATTCCATTGGTTAAACTCATTATTGTTTTTTTTATTATGGGGTCACTTTTAACTATGTGGTCCGCTCCATATCCTTGCCTAAGTTTTAGACGATTCTGATCAACAGCTGTAACA
>NCRO01000552.1 GCA_002849045.2 Candidatus Sediminicultor secundus | reverse complement strand
CTAACCCCTTTACAAGTGCATAATCTTATTACTACTATTGCTACAGAAGGGAAAGTTTACAAGTTACATTTAGTAAAAAAGATAATTTCTGCCGATGGTAACACAGTAGAAGAAATTAAGCCGGAAATTTATAGAAAAGTAAACTTTTTGTTTGGTGCTTAAAGAACCTCTTTACATTTTATATACAATCCATCCCGACAGATTTGTTGGATATCAAAATTATTATCAGAATTAGAAATCCATGCCCTGGCCGCATAGCGGGGATTTAAATTTCCCTGCTGCCCTATCTTAAGCTCCAAGCCAAGCTCTAAAATCTGCTTTTTAAATTTTTTTACTGATATATCTAAAATCGAAGGTCTTATATCAACCATTTTAATCCCATTTTTAGTCTGCTTTTCTACGGTGATTTCGTCCAAATTTAAAAATCTTTTATTATTTTTCTCTATTTCCTGCTTCAACTCTTTTAATTCATTTCCTTGATTTTTGGCTGCTGAATCTGATAGCTTTTCCTTTATCTTTAGGGTGATAACGTAAGAAGCTCTATCGATTATTTTTACTAAAGAATCGGCAGAGGAAGGAATTGTTTTGGCCTGTAATATCTTCAATCCTTGAGGTAAAATCAGATTTAACCTTTCTGTTAATTCCTCGACTTTTACCTCCTCTTTTAGTCGGATATCTAAATATTCAGAGGAGCTGCTGATTCCTAAAGGTAAAGGGGGACCGAAAGATATTCTAAACCGAGGATTAAAGCCGCCGGATATAACTACCGGAATATTTGCTCTCCTTAGAGCACGGGTAAAAACCTGGGCCAGGTTTAAGTGGGAAATATATTTAATCGGTCCGTCTTTACAATATTTTACTCTGACTAATTGTTCCAAACTATTTAATCCTTTTTTATTTAATTTAGCGATTTATCAATTTTGCAATCACTATAGTTACTCGATTTAAAAGTAAGTTATGTAATGTGTAAGTAGGTAATAAGTAACCTGTTTTTGTAAATTTATAACTATAATCTCATTACTGTGTTCATACGCTAAACGCTCTACGCTATAATATACGCGATACAATTTTCATTCTGGCTTCTGGATACTGGCTTCTGACTTCTATTTCTTTACTATATACTAACGGCTAAATACTAAATACATCTTGCATCTTTCCCGACTGGTAGACCGGTTAACCGGCAGACTGGCGGACTGGCGGACTATTTTTTCCCGCGATTGTTCCCTCACACCTAAACGCTACCCGCTAAACGCTAATTCCATACTAACGATTATTCACTATTCACTAACGACTAATACATCCCACTCTCGCATCTATTCTCTGTATTTTCTTTACTATATACTAATACGATATACGATATACGAATTAACACACTCCGCACCCCGTACAATCCTCAAAACGACAATCGGGAGTTGTTTCTCCTCTTAAAGCCTTCTTCTTCTCCTCAAGCAGATATTCTTTTTTAACTCCACAGGAGATATGGTCCCAGGGTAAAATCTCATCCTCATCCCGCATTCTATTGGTATAAAATTCCATAGAAAGTCCACTTTCAGTAAAAGCCTGTTGCCAGGCTTCAAAATTAAAATGTTCTCTCCAGGCGTCAAATTTACACCCCAGAAAATGAGCCCTTTCTAATACTTCACCTAACCTTCTATCTCCTCGGGCAAAAACTGCCTCCAGATAAACTCGATTAATATCCGGGTAACTGAAAGAAATGTTCCTCCAATTTAATCTATTCTTTAAATATCTTATTTTTTTAGACAATATCTCCCTCTCTTGTTGGGCTTCCCATTGAAAAGGAGTATGAGGTTTTGGCACAAAAGCAGATACGCTAATATTTATATTTATCTTCCTTCCGGTTATTTCTCTCCCCATGTGATCAACTTTACTAACCAGCCTTATTATCCCCTCCACATCTTCTTCGGTTTCGGTGGGCAAACCGACCATAAAATAAAGTTTTATCTTCCTCCACCCTCCCTCAAAAGCTGCTTTTATTGAAGAATACAGGTCCTCTTCCTTAACATTTTTATTTATCACGTTCCTTAACCTTTGAGTTCCTACCTCCGGGGCAAGGGTAAGACCGGTCTTCCTTACTCTTTGAACCTGCTGGGCTAAAGCGATAGAAAAAGAATCTATCCTTAAAGAAGGCAGAGAAACCCCCACACCTTTTTCTTTAAATCGGTCTACTAATTTAGTAATCAAGCTCTCTATTTCACTATAATCACTCGAACTTAAAGAGGACAAGGATATCTCCTCGTATCCGGTATGGGCAAGAATTTCGTCAGCCAATCCAATTAAAGTATCGACTGATTTTTCCCTTACCGGGCGGTAAATCATTCCCGCCTGACAAAAGCGGCATCCCCGGGTACACCCCCGAAAAATTTCCAGGGTAATTCTATCATGAACTACATCGATATTGGGAACAATTGGAAAAAGAGGATATGCTACTTTATCAAAATCAGAAATAATCTGCTTTTTAATTACTGAATAACACGTTTCTTTTTTAGGAGTAGCCGATTTAACCCTTCCGTCTTTAAAATAAGTTATCTCATAGAAAGACGGAATATAAATCCCTTCTATCCGGACTAATTCTTCTAAAAGTTTTGCTCGGCTCTGTTTTTTATCCTTCCACCTTTTATAAACCTCTATAATTTCACCGACAATCTCTTCCCCTTCTCCGATTACAAATAAATCGATAAAAGCCGATAAAGGTTCAGGATTAAAAGCACAGGGACCTCCGGCAATTATCAGGGGGCTATCTTCTTTTCTATCTTCCGACCTTAAAGGTATATGCCCAAGTTCGAGAAGATTTAGGATATTGGAATAACCTAATTCGTGTTGAATAGTAAATCCAACTATATCAAAAGAATTTAAAGGTCTATAGGTCTCTAAAGAAAAAGCAGGTATCTGTCGTTCTCTCAGCAGTTCTTCCATGTCCACTGCCGGTGAAAAAACTCGCTCAGCCAGAGCATCATCTCTCTTGTTAATAATATCATACAGAATTTTAAATCCCAAATAACTCATCCCGATCTCGTATAAATCAGGAAAGGCTAAGGCTATTTTGACGGTGGATGCATCCTCTTTTTTTACTATCTCATTAAACTCTTTGCCGGTATACCTCCCCGGTTTTTCTACCTTATCCAATAACTCTTCAAATAATATTTTTTTAATGTCCAAATTTTTCTTCTCCTTGATTAGTTATAAATAAATCCAGGATGTATTTTCCATATCCCGCATAAAATATAGTAACAAGTAATATGTAATGAGTAATTCGTAACAAGTTACAGGTTACAAGTTGTTATTTACGAGTAGAGCAACCGTATCTCGTATCTCGTGAGGATGGTTAGCCGGTTTAACAGTTATCCTATTATCCCGTTAGCTATCTAATCGATATAGTTATTCGCTTTTATCTTTAATAATGTAAGGGCTTGATCTATCAAGCCCTCGATATCCTGACCGGATAAATCCGACCTCTACACTAAAAATATACACTATATGAAAAAAGTTTTGAATTTTGAATTATGGTTTTTCGCTTTAAGTTTTTCGCTGGATTCTTATTCTGTTTCTTATCTAAAAACTATAAACCAAGAACTAAAAACTGTAAACTTGCATCTTGCAACCATAAACTGAAAACCGATAACTGGAAACTGGAAACCCGTGTTTTAATGCTAACGACTATTTACTATTCACTAACGACTAAAACAATTGGCCAATTTTTTTACCACTTTATCTTGTGCAATTCCACATTTAGCAATATCCCTATCACCATTAAGTTAGATATCATAAAGCTTCCCCCATAACTTAAAAAAGGCAGGGGTAGTCCGGTAGCCGGCAACATCCCCATAGCCATTCCAACATTCACTACTATATGAAAAAATAATAAAGACACCGCACCCGTAGCTAATAAAGTTCCTAATAAATCTCTGGCCTCTAAAGCAATCTTTATTCCACGCCATAAAATAATGGCGTATAATCCTAATAATAAGATGGTTCCGACAAAGCCTAACTCTTCTCCTATTACAGAAAATATAAAATCAGTGTGTTGAGCAGGTAAAAAATTTAACTGACTTTGAATACCTCTAAAGATTCCATTCCCTAAAAAACCTCCTGAACCGATGGCAATCCTCGACTGTATAACATTATAGCCACCCCCCAAAGGATCCAGGTTAGGATTTAAAAATAAAATTAATCTATTTTTCTGGTAATCTTTTAAAAAAATCCACAAAACCGGAATAGAAGATAGGGCCGCTAAAAAAGTGAAAACTAAAAATTTTATCTTAACCCCTACCACAAACAACATTATTATAAGTATAGCTAAATATACTAACGAAGTTCCCAAATCTGGCTGCATAAACACCAATAAAATTAACAACCCGGTGTAAACGAAAGGCAGTAAATAATAGAAAAAATTATCCAATTTTGATTTGTTTTTGGCTAAAAAATCCGTTAAAAACGCTATTAAAGCGATTTTAGCAAACTCCGAGGGCTGAAAATCAAAAGGTCCTATAACCAGCCAGCGCCTTGCCCCATAAGTTGATCTACCAGAGATTATAACCATTATCAGTAAAACAATCGCCCCAAAATAGATCACTTTAGAATATCTTTCCAAGTTATGGTAATCGAAAAAAATTATTATGGTTAAAAATAAGAATCCTAACAACATCCATAAGGATTGCCTTTTTACAAAAAAATAGGGATCGCTTTCCCCCATGGTCGCCAAGCGTGTTGAACTGTATAATACTAAAAGTCCGTAAAAACAGAGAAACACTACCGCAAAAAGAAGGGTAAAATCTAAATTTTCAGTTAACTTATCTAATTTTTCTTTCAACTTCCCTCCTCCAAAATTAGGATCCCGGCACAAAACTTGTCATTTATGACAAATCTGGTGCCTGGCACAAAACTTGTCATTTTTGGATACTAAAATATTTTTCCAGCATTGCTCGGGCTACGGGGGCCGCTGCTTCTCCCCCTTCTCCCCCATTTTCTAAAAAAACGGTGATGCAAATTTCCGGATCTTCGTAGGGGGCAAACCCAATAAACCAGGCATGAGTCTCCCCATGGGGATTTTGAGCTGTCCCG
The DNA here is from genome assembly GCA_002849045.2 of Candidatus Sediminicultor secundus. The sequence goes on along the minus strand of NCRO01000552.1, from coordinate 156 downwards.
GTCTTCCCAGCTAGCGCTAATTCTTTAATATTTGCTCTCCAGCCCGTTCCTTTTAATATAGTCTGCCTTAATCCTTCTTTAATGATTTTAGATGTATCTGCAAAAAAGTTTACTTTTCTATAAATTTCCGGCTTAATTTCTTCTACTGTGTTACCA
>NCRO01000551.1 GCA_002849045.2 Candidatus Sediminicultor secundus | reverse complement strand
TATTACTAGTAAATAATTTTCTCAATTTATTAATAAATCTAAATTTTTTATCAATTTTGGGTATTAAATCATAGGCCACCTCTAAAGCAGTAAGTCTAAGATTGTGATTCTCTTTCTTTAACATTTTTATAATATAATCAAATAATACCTTTACAAATTTTTCATCTGAACAGATTGATATATGTTCGGCGGTTTTTATTAAACACAGTTGAATTTCTTCATTGGTATACAGGTCTTTTTTATAGTGTTTTAAAATACTTTTTCTATAATTGCTTACCTGATGATTATTGCGACAGTTAGAAAAGAGAGAAGAAATCATATTCTCAGTGCTATTGATAATTCGAGATTGATGAAGAGCAATTTTTTTATGGTCTGGCTGTAAAAAATATTTTAAATATCTTTCCAATAAATTAACACTGGTAATCGCGGGAGGTTTTAGGGTAACATTCTGAGGAATCTCTTTGCGGTAATCTTCGTCAAAGCTGGTAATTAATAAACCGATAAGTTTTGCACTTCTCCTTCTTATTTCATCTTCCGGATGAGTTAATTGTTCGTATAAATATCTCAAGGTAATCATCTTCTGTTTTTGAGTCAAGTAAGTGGAATATTCATTAAATATTTGTAGATATTCCCGTAGATTGTTCCAATCTTTTTCGCTTCGGGCTAATTCTAAAAGTGAATTAAGAGAAGATTCATCTCGAAGTTCGTGCATTAAATTTATATTATGTTCTATGGAAAGAGATAGCAACTATATTA
>NCRO01000550.1 GCA_002849045.2 Candidatus Sediminicultor secundus | reverse complement strand
AGATGTGTATAATATACAGTCTATGGCCATTATTTTTTCTCCTTTCTGTGGAAATATTTATTTATGTATTTTGAAGTAGTGGAATAAAGTAAAGCAGGATAATTTAATCTAAATTTTACTTCGTCACCAACTTTTACTTCTTTTTTAAAATCATTAATATCAATAATTAAATGATCACTACTTGCCCCTACTATTTTTACTTCTTTTTTCATGGGGACCAAGCTATTAAGATGAATGTCCTGTTTCCCTATTGCTAAAATAGCTCTTTTTCTTATTCCTAAATCCTGAAAAACGGGTACCTCCCCAAAAGCATCTCGACCAATCTCTCCTTGGGGTAAAGACGGCTTCTCTTTTACTTCTATAACTTCGGCAGTTAAAATGAAGGTATCCTGATAAGTGCCCGCTATGTTGCGCAATCTTACGTCATCCTGGCCAAGCAGAATACCTATTCCTATCCTTAATTGGTTTATTTTATCAGGAATAAGGTCGTCTTCGACTAATTTCAAAACACTGGTACTACCTCCTGAAATTACCTCTAAAGTAATTCTAAAATTATTTTCTATTTCTTCTGCTAATTTTACCAATTTGGTTAGATTTTTCCGAGTAGGCATTACTCCACTGATACAGCAAAAATTTGCACCAATGCCTATTAATTTTACTCCCGATAATTTTCTAATTTCGCTTACCGTTTGCAAAGCTTCATCTGGCATAATTCCTTCTCTTAAGTCCCCTAAGTCTATCATCAAAATTATTCTATGAAGAATTTTTTTCTTCAAAGCTTCCTGTGATAATGATTTAATTACCGAAATCTCTGAGTTTAAACTTATATCTGCCCAATCTAAAACTCTATCCACTTCACTTAACATAGGAATCCTTATTAGCATCGTCTCTGCTTTAAGTTCAGCTTTTTTCAACCCTTTAAGGTTCCCAATTCGAGAATCACCTAAAATATTTATCCCTCCGTCTATCATGGCTTGACCTACTTCTGTAATAGCACAACATCCTTTGGTTATTCCTACTACTTTAATTCCGTGTTTTGAACAAAGAGCTTTAATGTTTTCTGAATTATTTCTTATCTTATCCAAATAAATATCTAATCGAGGATTTTTTTTCATTGTTCCTTTCCTTAAAAAGTGAAAATAATTATAAAAGGTAAATTAGTCGTAAGTGAATAGTCGTTAGTTTTAAATACAGTTTTCAGTTATCA
>NCRO01000549.1 GCA_002849045.2 Candidatus Sediminicultor secundus | reverse complement strand
CTGCCTTTCGTCGGCATCGTCAGATTTGTATTAGAGACTGCTTATATTGGAATCATAACTATAGTGCTTTCCTTGAATTTACAAGGTTTTTTCTGGCTTTTGCTATATCCAAAATAAATCTAAAAGGTCTATCAGTACCTTTATCTGTCAGAATTATTTCAGATTTTGAATTAGTGAGTTCAATAATTTGTTCAGCCAAATCTCTTATGCGCATATCTTCCCCACTACCAATGTTAAAGACTCCTGTTTTACCCTTTTCCAATGCTAATAGAGTACCTTGAACAATATCATTTACATATACGAAATCGCTTGTTTGCGTGCCATCACCATATATTGTAATTGGTCTATTGTATAATGCCTGGCTGATAAATGCAGGTACTACCTTGTGTTTAGGCTGCCCATTTCCATAAGCACCTCCGTAGCGTAGCACAACTATATTCATTGCTTTAGAATATATACTGCAATAAAGCTCGCCCTCTAACTTGCTCACACCATAAATTGTAGATGGCTGCACTGGATGCTTCTCATCTATGGGTAAATACTTTGGAGGCTCAGAATACACACTCATAGTAGAAGCATATATAAATTTATTTACACCATTCAGATAAGCTACATTTAATAGATTTAGTGTCCCTCTTGCATTAATATCAAAACATAAAAAAGGATTGTCAAGATTCTCACCCTGTGGGAGTTGTGCCGCCAAATGAAAAACAACTTTTATATTATTGACTCTTATTATATCAGAGAGAATCCTTACATCTCGAATATTTCCACTTTGCAAATGAAACTCTTTTTGGTTCAACAATGATTTTATATTATGAATCCTACCTGATTGAGATAGACCGAATACAGTATATCCTCTTTGGATTAGTTCTTTGCATAAATGCGAACCAATAAACCCTGTTGCACCTGTAACAAACGTGTTCATATTGCGTCTCCTTCACCACATAAACCATAGGCTACCAGCATTTTCATTTCTTATGCTCTCTTATTAATTGTGCATAAATATTTTCTACTTTTTTCAGCTCCTTGTCATATTCGAAACTCTTCTTAACCAATTTTCTGCCAAGCTCTCCAAACTTCATCCTAATATCTTCATGTTCAATCAAATAAATAATTTTCTCAGCCAACGATTTTGGGTCTTTTGGTGGAATAACAAATCCATTTGCCCCATTCTCTATCCATTCTGTATTTACCTCCAAATCGGTGATTACTACCGGCAACTCACTAGCCATTGCTTCCTTGGTACTAATTGCAAGTCCACCCTCTGATAGCGAAGTACAAACATAAATGTCGGCAGATGCCAAATATTTTGGGACTTTATCGCTTGGAATAAAGCCTATAAATTTAACGCTATTAGAAACACCCATGGATTTGGCTAATTGTTTCAACTCTGCTTCTTGAGAACCTCTTCCTGCAATCACAAATTTCGCTTTTGGAACTTTTTTTAGCACTAATGATATAGATTTGACCAACGATTCAATATCATATATTGGTTCAAGATTTTTTGAACTTATTATCATAGGTGAGTTAAATATTCCTAAATCCTTTCTTATCTTTTTGCTCCCTTGTTTCGGGTTAAATGTCCGCGTATCAATCCCCCAGCAGATGTGATAAATTTTTTTTGGCTTAATTCCTAATTTTGTTAATGCTTTTCTTAGACTACTCCCATCGCAGGTTATCAAATCTGCTTTTTTCAAAGCAAGTGTGGTAAAAAGTTTCTCTATTTTTGACTTTTGAATGTCAATAAAAATATCGCTCCCCCACGGTGTTGCTATAAAAGGATGAAATCCAGTTAACATAGCTATCCATGCGTATCCGACTACAGAATGACTGTGTATAATATCAGGATTAATGTTTCTTATTATTTTCTTAATATCAAGCATTAAGGGTATTAGGCTCATAATACGAAATATTAAAGCGGAACCAGGCATTTGTTTTCTTATAACATGTACATTTACTGGTTCATAACCATCAAGGATATTAGGATTGAATGTAATCACATGAACTTCATACCCTTTATTCACAAAATATCTGCTCCAATGCCAAAGATGTAATGCAGCGGCATCACCCAAAAAACATATTTTCATCTGAAAATGCACCTCAAAATTGACGAGACCTTCGAATAACCCCAATTTTCAAAATCAGCTT
>NCRO01000548.1 GCA_002849045.2 Candidatus Sediminicultor secundus | reverse complement strand
GTGAGGAATATTATAGGGCATTTGCTGAAAAATCCCCCTCAGGATACATTTCGATAAATTTTTTATATGCTTCTCGGGCTTTCTGATAATCTTTAAGATTATACCATGATTCGGCCACCATAAACTTTGCTCTTTGCCCTAAACTTAAATTTTTTTCATCTTCTTCCACTTTGTTAAAATATTCGCTTGCCTTCTTATAATCAGATAATTTAAAATAGCTCCACCCCATCCAATAATTACTTTCCGAGAGCAAAGGGGATTGAGGGAAAAACTGAACAATTTTATCAAATTCCTCAATTGCTTCTTTATATCTCCTCTGGTTATAATAATTATTACCTAATACAAAATATGCCTCCTCAGAAAAATTGCTCCGGGGGTATCTTTCTCTTAATTCTTCAAATGCTACAATTTCTCCTTCTTGATCCCCCAATTCTTTAGAGGCCTTCCCTCTTAAATAAAGTGCTTCATCGGTGGAAGTTTTCTTTAATTCTGATAAAGCTAATTTATATTTTTTTAAATCATACAAATCCTTGCCCAGCTCAAAATGGGCTGACTTAATAAGTTCACTTTGCGGATACTTCTCTATAAATTCTTGAAATTCTAAAATTGCTTTTTCTTTATCGCCCTGCCGGGAATAAGCCAAACCTAAATCAAAACTGACTTTTTCTAATAAAGAATCCTCCACTTCGAACCGCTTTAAGCTCTCCAGATTTTCAATAGCTTTACTATATTCCTGTAAATTAAGCCAACAACGAGCCAGTAAATATTGGGCCTCTTCTTTCTTCTTATCTTCTATTTCTGCTTCTGAGATTAAATTCTTTAATTTTACTATTGCTCCTTCATATTTATTTTCTTTAAATAAACTCAAACCCTCGTAATATTTCACTTCGGAAGTTAATTCAAAACCCGGGAAAAGAGATAATATATTTTTAAATACCTCTTCTGCCTCTGCATATTTTCCAGATTTGAAGTATGCCTGACCCAACAGGTAATATACCTCTTCTATCTCTTCCCCTTGATATTCGGGATATTTTTCCAAAAATTCCTGGTATACTTCGATTGTCTCCGGGTAATTATTCCCCTGAAAATAGGATTTGCCCAACTTATGTTTGGCTTGTAAGGCTAAATCACTATCGGGAAAATCATTTAATAATTTCGAAAACCTCTTGGCCGCTTCTTCATATTCTTCTAACAGATAATAACACCATCCGCTACCCCAGCTGTCTC
>NCRO01000547.1 GCA_002849045.2 Candidatus Sediminicultor secundus | reverse complement strand
TAGTGTAAACTTTAGCGGGGTAGTTAGAAGAAAAATATTAAACAAATGTGGTTACAAATTAAAGATATGTTATAATTGTTACTGTGAATGAATTACTAAAAAGTAAATTGTTAGAAATTTACAGGATATATTATAGAAATCGAAGAATATAAACTGGAGGGATTTGTTTGAAAAGAGAAAAAAGAAAAGAATGGATTGCAATTTTAGATTTTGGTTCACAATATTCCCAATTAATCGCCAGACTGATAAGAGAAGCTAAGGTTTATTCGGAAATACTTCCTTATGGCATTGACTTGGAAAAAATCCGACAGGATCCACCTAAAGGGATTATTCCCTCCGGAGGTCCGGCAAGCGTATATGAAGACCAAGCACCAGTGTGTGATAAAAAAATATTTAAATTAGGTATACCTAATATTAGGAATTTGTTATGGTGCCTAGCTAATCTCCCAAGTTTCTAGAGGGAAAGTGATAAAAACATCTCAGGCAGAATATGGCCGGGTAAATGTTATTTTAGATAATAGAGAAGATATTTTTTATGGATTTTCTAATAATGCCACCTGTTGGATGAGTCACCAGGATTTAATAGAAAATTTTCCTCCAAATTTTAAAGCTATCGCTCATAGCGAAAATACCAAAGCTGCAGCCATGGCAAATAAAGAGAAGAAGATTTATGGGGTCCAATTTCACCCTGAAGTTAGTCACACTCCATTAGGAAAGAAATTGTTAGAAAATTTTCTTTATAGGATATGCCAGTGCCAACCTAGTTGGAATCTGGAGCCATTAATCGAACAATCTGTAAAGGAGATTAAAGAAAAAGTAGGCAAAGGTATGGTAGTAGCTGGTGTAAGTGGAGGGATAGATTTATTGGTGGCAGCAGTATTAA
>NCRO01000546.1 GCA_002849045.2 Candidatus Sediminicultor secundus | reverse complement strand
TAATAAATACCAGAATCATTCCCGTTCCGGCTGAACCGATAAAACTAATTAGCAAGAAAACGTTCCAAAATTTCTTTTCTTTACACGAACTTATCTCTAATTTTCGAGCCAGGAATTTACCACCAAAATATATAAGCAGAGATACAAAAAAGATTTCTAAAAAATTATAATCAGGCAGTGATTTTCTCTCAGGAGACGGAGAGTCGGAGACTGTTTTTTGAGTAGAAGCTGCTTCGGCAATAAAGAATCCTCCTGTAACTTTCTCATCGATTTTTTCAGAATATTTAATATTATCTTCTGTGTTTTCTTTTGTATTTTCTTCATTTAAAGACACGCTTATATTACGGTCTTCTGGGGCTGGCTGAGAACGGTCACAAATACCATCACCGTCAGTATCGATATACCTTTTGCATTCTCCCGGATAAGGGTCATCTTCTAAACCAAAGGGACAGTTATCCCAGGCATAGATAGATATTGAACTAAAAGCTACTAAAATAAAGATTAGGGTAGATAGTATAACATATTTTCTAAATTTTTTCATTGTATTTGTCTTTTATGTCTGTGTCAACCTTTTGGGGGTAGTTTTTTTTGGTGAAAAAATAATCT
>NCRO01000545.1 GCA_002849045.2 Candidatus Sediminicultor secundus | reverse complement strand
TGATATTGTGACGGGGGATACTAAAGTGGTGAATAGAGGGGCCGCAGATAAAATATTTATTAATACCTCAGGTGTGGGAATGGTAAAAGAAGGAGTAAATATTTCCGGAAGTAATGCTAAAGTCGGAGATGTAGTTATGATAAATGGTCCCATTGGCAGCCATGAGATTGCGGTTTTATCGGAAAGAGAGGGTTTTAAATTCGAAACAGATATAAAAAGTGATACTGCTCCTCTTTCTTCTTTAGTGGCAGATATGTTGAGAGTTAACAAAGATATCCATACCCTAAGAGATCCTACGCGAGGAGGCTTATCTACTACCCTAAACGAAATAGCTTTATCTTCAAATGTAGATATAGAGATAAACGAAGACGATATCCCCATTCAGGAAGAGGTAAAGGCAGCTTGCGAAATATTAGGTTATGACCCCTTGTACCTCGCTAACGAAGGTAAATTGGTGGCTTTTATTCCCTGGGAAATTGCCCCCGATATGTTAAAAAAGATGAAAAAGAATAAATACGGAAAAGAGTCAAAAATTATCGGTAGAGTAATAAAAAAATCGGAGGGAAAAGTTTACCTGAATACTACCATTGGTGGAAAAAGAATAGTTGATATGTTAACCGGGGAACAGTTGCCCAGGATATGCTAAAATAAGTTACCAGCTAACTAACTAATGATGCTTGATAAATTTCTATTAAAGGTGGTTATGGTTATAAATATGAAAAAGAAAGAGGAAAGCAAGTACGTAAAGTTAGCGCGAGAGACGATTGAAAATTATATAAAACAGGGAAAAATAATTGCTCCTCCTCTGGGCCTTCCAAAAGAGATGATTAACAAAAAGGCAGGGGTGTTTGTTTCTCTTAAAAAATTTG
>NCRO01000544.1 GCA_002849045.2 Candidatus Sediminicultor secundus | reverse complement strand
AGATGTGTATAAAGAGACAGGGGTTCTTTTTAAGAATTACCCGATCATCCATAATCCATTCATCCAATATAAAGGCTCCGGTTCCTACGGCATATTTAATTCCGAAATCTTCACCATATTTTTCTATAGCTTCTTTGCTGGGAATGGTCATGTAGGTAGAAGATAAATTGAAGAGTAAGTTTGGATCAGGATATTCCATGTGGAAAGTTATAGTGTAAGGGTCTTCAACGGTGACCGATTTAATTGACTGAACCATGTAGTCACTTGGGCTTTCTCTCATCTCTTCAATAAACCATTCAACTACATCGGCATTAAATTCCGAGCCATCATGAAATTTAACTCCCTCTTTAAGCTTAAACGTCCAGGTCATGGCATCCTCGCTCATTTCCCAGGAAGAGGTCAGGGCGGGATAATATTTTCCATCAAATTCACTCATCTCGACCAGGCCTTCGTAAATAACGTTAATTGCGAGTGTTCCCCATTTTATTTCAAGAGGATTCAAGCTAGTTACGCCTTTGGCGGCAGGGTCAACAACCACTACCAGTTCTTTTTCTGATGCCGCAAGGGAAAATGTTCCGGTCAATGCCACCAAAAATACAATTAATAATAAATAAATAGTTAACTTTTTCATTTTTATTTTTCCTCCTATTAATTTTTTAATTC
>NCRO01000054.1 GCA_002849045.2 Candidatus Sediminicultor secundus | reverse complement strand
TTCCACAAAGGGGCGATCGGTCTTTAATGCACTCTACGAACGAGTCATTAACAAGATGTCAGAGGTGAATCAGGAATTTCGAGAGGCTAAAGAAAAAATCGTGTCGCTTATGCGTATTCTCAACAGAATGAATGAGGACGGTACAGAAAACATAGATCGACCAACAGAACTTAGTTCCTTTGAAGAATCCATTAATATCGAAATAGAAAATTGGAATGCAACTATCGATGTTGATATAATCCCACCTGATATCAATGACATTTTCAAAGTGGGTACTAAAGTTTGGGTGAATGATGGGATTCGCACTGATGTAGGTCGAAAAGGGCAAGGATTACAGCGCGCTCTCATCTTCGCACTAGTGCGATCCCTTGCGAAACTTATGCGCCAGGAGAGAGAGGATGCTGATGGGGCTGAGGCGGCAGCCCAGGGTTCTTCTTCCCGCCAAGCGTCCAGATCGTGGTACTTCATCTTGGAAGAACCGGAGCTCTATTTACACCCACAAGCCCAACGCGAGCTGTTCGATTCGCTGGTGAAACTATCAAGCGGTGAGAGTCAAGTACTATTATGCACTCACTCGAGTTCATTTATCAACCTTAAATGGTACCATTCGATCTGCGTTGTTCGAAAGAATTCCATTGAGGAAGGTACCACGGTTCTACAATGTACGGAAGAGTTGTTCCCAAAAAAGAAAGACAAGAAATTGTTCAATATGACCTACTGGATCAACCCGGATCGTGGTGAGCTCTTTTTCGCTAGGAAAGTAGTTCTCGTTGAAGGCCCTACTGATAAAACTGTGCTACCCCAGCTTGCAAATAAGTTGAGTATATTCAGACATGAATATACGATTGTGGACTGTGGGTCAAAGGACGCGATACCCAATTATTTACGGCTTCTCAACCGATTCAAGATCCCTTATGTCGTTGTTTACGACAAAGACCATCAGACCGGCAAGTCGCCAGATGCCATTCTGTCTGCTGACAAATCGTCCCAGAAGATTGAGTCGAACGTAGATACTGCTCTTGGGAAAACAATCGTCCTGGAAAACGACATTGAGGAAGAAATCGGCATTCTAGAATCTGAAAAGAAAAATAAGCCATATATAGCTGTTGCGCATGTTTGTAAAAGTGACTTTATTATGTCAGATACACTTCAAACAAAAGTTGAATCTATCTATGTCCAGTAACTAATAATTAATAAAATAATTATTGAGCTAGTACAACACATCCCATTTTCTTAGACAATTAATATTTCACTTTTAAAATAGATAAATAGGAAAGGCATTAAATTCTGACCAGACCCTTAAAGATAAAATATTGGAGGAGAAGGGAGGGTATCAGAGCAAATTTGACCAGTGTCTTAAATTGGGAGAAGAAAAGAATGAGATAGATAAAGAACTGGGAAAAAGTAAGAAAGAGCAGAATATTTATGAGAAACTGATTGTAGCTTTTGGGAAGAATGGGATTCAAGCTCTGATTATCGAAAATGTTTTGCCGGAAATAGAAGAAGAAGCCAATGACCTTTTAGCTAAGTTGACCAATAATGGTACCCAGATTTCTATCGAGTCTCTCCGTGATTTAAAGAGCGGGGGGATAAAAGAGACCTTGGATATCAAGATAAGTGATGAATTAGGAATTCGGGACTATGAGCTGTATAGCGGGGGAGAAGCCTTTCGGATAGATTTTTCATTAAGAATAGCTCTATCCAAGTTACTGACCAGAAGGGCAGGGACTAAATTACGGACTCTGGTTATGGATGAGGGATTTGGTACTCAGGATGAAGAAGGTATAGATAATCTGGTACAGGCCATCCAATCTATAAGTGAAGATTTTGATAAAATATTAATCATCACTCACTTAGAATCGCTAAAAGATGCCTTCCCGGTAAGAATCGAGGTAACCAAACTTCCTGAGATTGGTTCCCGATTTGAGATTATAAAAAATTAAAAAAATTGAATGACTCCAAATGAATCTGAGTTTCCTTCACCTATCTTACTGCACGCGCAATTTAAACTGTGACCGTTGAAAAATAGTATGTTTTTGATTTTTTATTTGACACCTAAAAAAATTCTAAAAATAAGTTGACAAACACGATTAACAAAATATATAATTAGTTGTACGGTTGTCCGTATAAGTATATAACATTGTGTGCTAACCTACAAAAGTCAATCTTCAAAGTTTTGAGGGTTATGTAAGCAACCCTACTGCTGGAGCAAAGATGATTAAAGAGGGTAATAAAAATGAATGAAACAGAGATTAAACAAGAAAGAATTATAAAACTATTAGATGAAAAGAGCTTGGATGGAATTGTTCTTGCGAAAAATAGTAATATTTCCTGGTTAACTGGTGGGATGGAGAATAGGATTGTCTTTGTTAGTGAAGAGGGTGCAGTTAAGTTAATTGTTTTAAAAGATAAAATTTTGGTTTTAACCAACAATATTGAAGCTGAAAGAGTAATAAAAGAAGAAGGGTTAGATAAAGAAGATTTTCAATTTATAGTTAACCAATGGTACGAAAGAGACTTGTTAGATGGCTTAATAAAAAAATATCGTTTAGGTGGTGATTGTTATTTTCCCGAGGTAAATAATTTACAAGAAGAAATCAAACAGCTGCGTTTTTCCTTATTACCTGAAGAGATAAAAAGGTATAGAATTTTAGGTAAAGAAACTTCTAAAATCGTATCAAAAATTTGCAAAAATATAAGACCGGGAGAAACAGAAAATGAAATTAGAGCTAGATTAGCTCAATATCTTTGGTCTAAAAATATTAACCCCCATTTAATTTTAATTGGTTCTGATGAGAGAATTTTCGCCTATCGCCACCCTATTCCAAAAGATAAAAAAATTAGAAAATATGTTATGGTCGTTGTTTGTGTTGAGCGAGATGGGTTAATCGTAAATATGACTCGTTTTGTGCATTTTGGTTTATTGCCCCAGGAATTAAAAGAAAAATTATACGCGGTAGCCAAGGTAGATGCAAGTTTTATAACCAATACCAGACCAGGTAAAAAAGTGGCTGATATTTTTATTGAAGGCATTCGAACTTATGGAGAAGTTGGTTATCCGGATGAATGGAAGTTTCACCATCAAGGTGGAGCTGCCGGTTATGAGACCAGAGATTATATAGCTGCTCCTAATTCCCTCCATATTGTTCAACCAAGCCAGGCTTTTGCTTGGAATCCATCAATTAAGGGAGTAAAGAGCGAAGATACTATTATTGTGAATGAAACCGAAAATGAAATAATTACCGATGACCCTGAATGGCCCAAAGTTGAAGTAGAATATAATGGAGAAAAGATAAGCAGCTCGGGTATTTTAGTTGGGGGATAATAGAATAAGTAGGGGGATACTAGCCCCCACCAATAAAGGAGGTGAAAAAGGAATAACGATTTTTACCAGCACTTTGTATTAAGGTTGCTATAGTGAGGTTATTGCTAAAAAATTATTAGGAAATATTAAAAAGGAGAAAAAATTATGTTAAAGAAAATTAATCTTTTACTTTTGTTAGTATTGACTTGTGTTGCTCTTCTAGTATTACCGGTAGTAGCTCAAGCAAGTGAAGGTCCTGTTGTAATTTACTTTTTCCCAGGCGGTGCTCCCGGAGGAACCTTTGCTACTGTTGTTTATAATGGTGCTAAAGTAGCTGAAGAAATGTTAGGTGATCGGGTTGAGGTGAGATATCTATGGTCAGATTGGAGCTCGCAGAAAATGGTTGATCAATTCCAGCAAGCTGTTGCGGCTAACCCTGATGGTATAGCAATTATGGGACATCCTGGAGACGAAGCATATAGGCCTTTTGTTGAAGAAGCTGAGAAACAGGGAATTATCGTTACCAGTCAAAATACGACATTACCTGAACTTGAAAAAGCTTATAGCGCAAATGGATTTGGATATGTAGGCCAGGGGCTTTATGAATCAGGTTATACTCTTGGTGAAGCTACGATTAGAGGAGCAGGATTAAAAGCAGGAGATAGAGCACTTGTTTGGGGTCTTTTGTCACAACCTACCAGAGGATTAAGAACAAAAGGGGCTATAGATGCTTTTGAAGAAATAGGTGTAAAAGTAGATTATGTGGAAATTTCAGCCGAAGTAGACAAGGATGCTTCGATGGGTATTTCTGTTATAGTAGGTTATTTACAGGCAAATCCTGATTGTAAAGTTGTTGTAACTGATCATGGTAATTTAACTTCTACACAACGTACTTATTTTGAAGCAGCAGGTTTGGGTCCAGATGATATTTATGGCGCCGGTTTTGATTTATCACCTGCAACCGTAAAAAGTATTAAAAGTGGTTATACCGATCTTGTATTAGACCAACAGCCGTTCTTACAAGGTTTTCTACCAATTATGCAAATTTATTTAACCAAGATGTATGGTTTCTCAGGATTGCATATTGATACAGGTGGCGGCTTAATTAGCAACGATAATATAGATTTGATAGCCCCCTTGGCTGAAAAAGGAATAAGATAAGATAGATAATAGTTACAATACTAATTTTAGGTTGTCCTGCAGGAAAAGTTTTATAAATAAAATATTTCCTGCAGGATTATTTTAAGCCATACCATTACTTGTTATAAAAAGGAGAACATCATATATGGATAAATTAGTTGAAATGAAAAATATATATAAATCCTATGAAGGGGTTGTAGCTTTAAAAGGTATAGATTTCGAAGTAAGGTTTAATGAAGTTGTAGGAGTTTTAGGTGATAATGGTGCAGGTAAATCGACTTTGATTAAAATTATTTCTGGGGCACATCCCTTTGATGCGGGTGAAATGTATATTAAAGGTGTAAAAATTAATCCTAAAAAATATTCTGTGAAGATGGCTCATAGTATGGGGATAGAAACTGTATATCAAGAAAAAGCTCTTGCAGATAAGCAAACTTTATGGAGAAATATTTTTCTTGGCAGGCAAATTACCAATAAACTGGGGTTTATCAATATAAAAAAAGAAAAAGAAGAAACAGATAAAATTATGCATGAGGTAATGGGATTTAGAGGGATAGGTGTAGATGTTGATTCAGTAATTAAAACCTTATCCGGTGGGGAAAAACAAGGTGTCGCTATATCAAGAGCAATGTACTTTGAAGCAGATCTGGTTATTTTAGATGAGCCGACCATGGCTTTATCATTACAAGAAGTAAAAAAGGTCTTGAAGTTTATTC
>NCRO01000543.1 GCA_002849045.2 Candidatus Sediminicultor secundus | reverse complement strand
TGCCAAAGCATAAACAGCAAGAACTTTTCCTTCTAAAATATGCTTTTTAAAAACTTCCAACATCTTCTCTTTGTTCCATCTTTTTAACCATTCTGTATTTAAGTCATTGCTATTTTTAAATTCAGGAGCAGTGGAATACGCAACCGGCACACGCGATTTACAAAAAATGGGAGGGCTAATGACAAAAATGCCTATCACAGGCACTACAAGTCTTGTTGCCTCTATGTCAATTGCAGGTATTCCTCCTTTTAACGGTTTCTGGAGTAAATTGATTATTATAATTGCATGTGTGCAGGCTAATCGCTTAGGATATGCTTTCTGGGCTGTACTGGCAAGTATATTAACTTTAGCATCTTTTATGAAGGTTATGAAGTATGCCTTCTTTGGTAAGCTGAAAGAGAAATGGAACAAGGTAGAGGAAGTTCCTGTTTTCATGAAACTGGCGATGGTAATTCTAGCACTTATTTGTGTAGTTGGAGGAGTTTTGCTTATTTATAACATAAACGAGATTTTTCTTAAGCCTGCTTCTGACGTACTTTTAGAAGGTACAAAATATGCTGATATAGTCTTTAAGGGGATACAATAGATGAAGAGTAGAATAAGTATGTTTTTCGTAGCATTTATAGTATGGTGTCTTTTAAATTGGGTGCCGGATTGGCAGCATCTTATTATTGGAGGATTTGTTTCTGTATTTGTTGCCTTTATGGTAGGAGATTTATTTATAACCCGGCCACATGTGTTGATGCATCCATCGCGGTACTGGTATTTCTTTGTTTATTATTTACCTATGTTCTTATGGGAATGCTTTAAGGCTAATCTGGATGTTGCATACCGTGTTTTGCATCCTCGGTTGCCTATACATCCAGGGATAGTTAAAGTAAGGACTAAATTAACCACAGATACGGCCTTGACATTTTTAGCCAACTCCATAACCTTAACACCAGGCACTATGAGTGTTGATATAGATAAAGATAATGGTATTTTGTATATACATTGGATTGACGTAAAGACAAAAGATGTTGAATTAGCTACAAGAATTATCGTAGACCGTTTCGAGAAAGTGTTAAAAAAGATTTTTGATTAGAGGATAGAGTATGAAGATATTTAAATGGTTTATAGGTATGATTTTTTTGGTTGGGATAGTTATTTTAATTATAATACGCCCGTTTCCATTTCTTTTCTATCCCGACCTTCCCTATATTAATTTTTTAGGTAGAGTTCTCTACATAATTATTCTAGCATGTATTTTATGCCTTTACCGAGTATGGAGAGGTCCAACGGGTGCTGACAGGATAGTTGCTATCGATATTCTGGGTATTATGATTGTTGGGCTATGTGCGGTTTTGACTATTTCAACAGGGAGATCCTGGTATATAGATATAGGTATAGCATGGGCACTTCAGAGTTTTATATGCGCACTTGCGCTTTCTAAATATTTAGAGGGGAAAGGGTTTGATGATTAACATTATAGGTTTGATATTTATTAGTATAGGTCTGACTTTTGATGTCTTTGGGTGTCTGGGGCTTGTACGTCTTCCGGATGTATATTGTCGTCTGCAGGCAGCTACAAAGTGCGTTACTCTGGGTACCTGCAGTATTCTATTTGGCACATTTCTTATAGTAGGATTTACTGCTGCTGGAATAAAGTCGCTCTTATGTATGATATTTCTTGCTCTAACAGCTCCAGTAGCAGCACATGCTGTAGCCAGAGGTGCACACAGAGCAGGAGTAAAACTCTGGGAAGGTAGTAGCGTTGATAAATATGCCGAAGATAAAGAAGGAGAAGCTTAAATCAGGATTAAGAATTAAATGAGAAAAGAGTTGTAATATGAAATTTCCAAAGATAAGAGAGCTAATAGAGGCGATAAAAGCATTCATTAAGGGACCGTATACTTCTAAATTTCCAAAAGAACCGCATACGGCTCATCCTAATTTCAGGGGTCAACCCGAATTTAATCAAGACAGATGTGTTGGTTGTCTTGCGTGTAAGGAAGTATGTCCTGTAGAAGCAATTGACCATAAAGATATAGTAGATAAAAATGGTAATGCTAAGAGAATTATAATACATTATACAGATACCTGCATATTCTGTGGAGAGTGTGAGGCGGCATGTATTGCTGATCACAAAGGAATTAAATTATCCAATGAATGGGAACTTTCGTTTTTTGATAGAAACAAATCCGACGAGCGAATAGAAAAAGAATTACAGCTCTGTGAAATCTGCGGTAAACCTATTGCCTGTAAGGATCATTTAAAGTGGATATCTGAAAAAATAGGTGAATTAACCTATTCAAATCCTACCCTTTATCTATCACGGCTAAAAAGCCTTGGTATTATAGATGAGAATATTTTATCAATATTTAAAGACCAAGGACGTTCTGACCGGGTAAAAATTCTTTGTGCCCGTTGTAGAAGAGAGACTACCTTGACTACGAAAGAGTAGGAAATAATAAACAAAATTTATGGAAAAAATACCAAACAATTAGAATAATTCATGATTTACCATAAAAAGAAATTTAAATTATAGCCTAAATTATACCTGCCTTTATTGTAATGTTACATATGTCCACGATCTTAACAATTTCCAAAAGAAAAATAAGATCTTGGTGTTATTACTCTAAGTAATGGTGTCTTAGTGGTTGTTTTTAGTCTATTAAAAGGAAAAAATAAAATTTTAGGAATTATTATTGTTTCCTTGGTTAAATATTTAATTTTGTTTATAGCAGTAAGTTATATTGTAGATGTACCTGATAAGATAGCTCAAATTATGAGTTTACCTCAATTGTTTACTGCTCTATCAGGTGGAGTAATTGCTATATTGGCGTATAAAGCTTTATGGGTTATCGGTATAGACAGAACAAAAGAAACCCTGAAAGATAAAAAATAATAACATTCATAAAGTTTTCAATGAACATAAAGTTTAGATTTTGCGAAAATTAATTTTTATTAAGATTATATTGGATAATATCTTATTATAGGATATAATTAATTTATATTTTAAACGTGCATAGCCAACAACAAAGAATATTATATTAAGTAAAAATTGTTTAGATTTTATCCATTAATAAATTTTTAGTAATAGTAAGATAGAGATTTATAGCTTTTTATTAGTAGGTGGAGAAAAGAGATGGAACGGCAGGTTGATAATTTGTTAGAAGAATTTACGCTTGAGCAGATAGATGAATTAAATAAAATTATTGAAAAATACAGAGTGGAGCCTGGAGGAATAATTCCCTTGCTAGAGGAAGCTCAAGATCTCCTTAGATATCTGCCTGTTAATATTCAGAAACAAATATCTAATAAAACAAATATCCCTTTAAGCAGAATTTATGGAATAGTAACTTTTTATTCATTCTTTACTATAACCCCTCGAGGTAAACACACGGTCCAGGTCTGCTTAGGTACGGCTTGCTATGTTAGAGGAGGCAAGAAGATTACGGAAACAATAGAGGAAGAATTTGGAGTAAAACCCGGAGAGACCACTACCGATAGAATATTTACTTATGAAACAGTAAGATGCCTCGGAGCTTGTGGATTAGCTCCGGTAATAGTAGTTGATGGAGAAGTTTATGGGAGAGTTAAACCTTCAAAGGTGAAAGAGATATTAGAACAATATAAATAGCGGTTAAGGTTAAGACAGGAAAGGGGAAAACTGTGGAAAAAATTAAGATAGAAGATTTTTTAAAAATTAAGAAGCATACCTTAGCTAAAAGAAAATTATCAAAAAAAGGAAAAAGAATAAGAATAACCATCCATATGGGCACCTGCGGTATTGCTTCGGGTGCCCAAAAAATTATGGATGCTCTGACGAAGGAAATTAAGAAAAGAAAACAAAAAGATATTACTATTATTACTTCTGGCTGTATGGGATTATGTAGTAAAGAGCCTTTAATTACTGTGGAGATATTTAAACAGGAACCAATAATTTATCAGTATATGGACAAAGAGAAGATGTTGGAAGTTTTTAAAAAGCATATTTTAGAAGGAAAAGTTCTTGCTGTTTATGCTTTGGCAAGGGGCAAAGAAGGGCAAATTAAGGAAAGAATTAAATATAAAGGTATCCTGCCTGATGAAATTGTGTTAGATAAAACCATACCCGGTATAGAAGAAATCCCTTTTTTTTCAAATCAAGAGATAAGAGTATTGAAAAATCGTGGGATAATTGATCCGGAAAAAATTGAAGATTATATTGCCAGGGATGGATATATGGGGATGGTAAAAGCCCTAAAAGAGATGTCTCCGGAAGAAATTATTCAGGAAGTTATAAATTCGGGATTAAAAGGAAGAGGGGGAGCAGGTTTTCCAACAGGTATCAAATGGAAATTTGCAGCCCAGGCAGAAAGTAAAGTAAAATACATTCTTTGTAACGCTGATGAGGGTGACCCTGGAGCTTATATGGATAGAAGTATTTTGGAAGGAGACCCTCATGCTGTCATTGAAGGAATGATTATTGCAGCAAAAGCTATAGGTGCTCATCAGGGTTATATCTATTGCCGTGCCGAATATCCTTTGGCTATAAAAATGTTGAATAAAGCGATAAATCAGGCTAAAAAATGTGGTCTATTAGGTAAGAATATTTTAGAAACAGGATTTAATTTTGATTTAAAGATTTACCGGGGTGCAGGAGCTTTTGTTTGTGGAGAAGAAACAGCCTTAATGAGATCTATTGAAGGTAAAAGAGGGATGCCCCAAACTCGACCACCTTTCCCAGCTAATACTGGATTATGGGGAAAGCCAACTGTTTTAAATAATGTGGAAACATTAGCCAATATTGGTCAGATAATTTTAAAAGGAAGTTCTTGGTTTGCTGATATAGGTACAGAGATTAGTAAAGGGACTAAAGTTTTTGCTCTTACTGGCGATGTAAATAATGTAGGGTTGGTGGAAGTCCCTATTGGAACGACCTTGGGCAAAGTTGTCTATGATATTGGCGGTGGAATACCTGAAGGTAAAAGATTTAAAATAGTACAAATAGGGGGACCTTCAGGAGGTTGTATTCCTGCTAAGCATCTTAATATTCCTATAGATTATGATACTATAAAAAAATTAGGAGCGATTATGGGGTCTGGTGGTTTAATTGTGATGAATGAGGATAAATGTGCAGTAGATATAGCCCGCTTCTTTATGGATTTTTGCCAGGAGGAATCTTGTGGTAAATGTACTCCTTGTCGTGAAGGGACAAAAAGGATGTTAGGAGCTATTACTAATATTTGCGAGGGAAAGGGCGAAGAAGGAGATATTGAACTTCTGGAAGAAATGGGAGAAGTAATTAAAGATGCTTCACTTTGTGGACTAGGCCAAACAGCACCAAATCCAGTTTTGACTACCTTGAGATATTTCAGAAATGAATACGAAGCTCATATACAACATAAGAGATGCCCAGCAGGGGTCTGCCGTAGCTTAATTAAATATAGCATTGATTTGGAAAAATGTGTTGGCTGTGGTTTGTGTCTAAAAGCTTGCCCGGCTGATGCCATAAGTGGCGAGAAGAAGCAACCCCACAAATTAGACCAGGATAAATGTATACAATGTGGTTTTTGCTATGAAATATGTAAATTTAAAGCAATAGTAAAGAAATAAATAGTTTTTGATTATTTAGACAGAAAAGTTTTAGAAAGAGGAGGGCGAAGAGCAGTGTCTTTGATAAATATAATGATAGATAATATCAAGGTAAGAGCAGAAGAAGGAATAACTATTTTAGATGCTGCTAAAAAAGCAGGTATTAAAATTCCCACTTTATGTGTTATGCCTGAACTCGGGTTTACTCCTGGTTCTTGTCGGATATGTGTTGTAGAAGTTGTTGATATGCCTGCATTGGTTGCTTCTTGTGCTTATCCGGTAAGAGAAGGTTTAGAAATTCATACTAATAATAAAAGAGTTGCTAGAGCCCGGAAAATGACTTTGGAATTCTTACTGGCCAACCATCCTCTGGATTGTATGACTTGTGAGAAGAGCGGGTCTTGTATTTTAGAAGACCTGGCTTATGATTTAGGTATAAAGAAATCTAGATTTAAACAAAATAAAAAAGAGCTCACTGTTGATAATAATAATCCTTTTATAGCAAGAGAATTGGATAAATGTGTGTTATGCGGAAGATGTGTAGAAATATGTAATGAAATTCAGCAATCAAATATTATTGATTTTGGGTATCGAGGAACAAAAACAGAGATTATAGTCGAGGGAGGAACTGATTTAAGAAATTCAAACTGCGTATTTTGTGGACAGTGTGTTGCAGTCTGCCCGGTAGGTGCATTGATAGACAAGGAAGCTCAGGGGAAGGGCAGAACTTGGGAATTTAAGAAAGTAAAAACTACCTGTAATTATTGCGGATGCGGATGTAATTTTGATTTTAATATAAAGGAAGGCCAGGTGGTAAAAGTTACCTCTAATTCTGAGAGCGTAGTAAATGGAATTAACCTCTGTGCTAAAGGACGCTTTGGCTACGATTATATTCACCATAAAGACCGGTTAACTACTCCTTTAATTAGAAAGAACGGAAAATTAGAAAAAGCCTCCTGGGAAGAAGCTTTGCAATTAATCAATGATAAATTTAACCAGTTCAAAAAGGAGAGTGGTAGTGATAGTTTAGGGATTTTGTCTTCTGCCAAATGCACCAATGAAGAAAATTATCTGTTAATGAAATTTGGCCGAGCCGTTTTAGGAACAAATAATGTTGATCATTGTGCACGCTTATGTCATTCCGCTACGGTGGCTGGTTTAGCTCAGGCTTTTGGTAGTGGGGCAATGACCAATTCGATAGAAGAGATTGCTAATACCTCAGTAATTTATTTAACCGGTTCTAATACCACCGAAAACCATCCCATAATCGCTCTGGAGATTAAAAAGGCAGTTATTAAAAATGGAGCAAAATTAATTGTGGTTGACCCTCGGGAAATTGAACTGGTCAAATACGCTACTCTCTGGTTAAGGCAACGACCTGGTACCGATGTAGCTTTATTTAATGGGTTAATGAACGTAATTATTAATGAGGGATTAGAGGATAAAAAATTTATTGACCGGAGGACAGAGGGATATGAAGAATTAAAAAAGACTGTTCTAAAATACACTCCTGAAATAGTAGAAAAAATTACCGGTGTGCCGGCTGAAGATATTCGAAAAGCAGCCAGGATTTATGCAACTGCTCCCACTGTTTCTTTAATTTACTCGATGGGAATTACTCAGCATATAACTGGTACAGATAATGTATTATCTACTGCTAATATTGCTATGCTAACCGGTAATGTAGGGAAGGAGAGTACCGGTGTTAATCCTTTAAGAGGTCAAAGCAATGTACAGGGAGCCTGTGATTTAGGTGCTTTGCCCAATGTGTATTCCGGTTATCAAAAAGTGACTGATCCTAAGGTTCAAGAAAAATTTTCTAAGGTCTGGGATGTAGATTTATCCAATAAGATAGGATTAACTGTGGTAGAGATGTTAAATGCTGCTTATGAAGGTAAAATTAGAGGGTTGTTTGTTATGGCTGAAAATCCAGCTATGTCTGACCCCGATCTTAATCATGCCCGAGCAGCTTTAAAAAAAGTTGATTTTTTAGTAGTTTCTGATATTTTTATGACTGAAACAGCAAAATTAGCTAATGTAATCTTACCAGGAGTTACTATTGCAGAAAAAGACGGAACTATCACTAATACTGAAAGAAGAGTACAACTAATAAGAAAAGCCATAGAGCCTGTAGGAAATTCAAAACCTGAATGGCAAATTATCTGTGAATTAGCGCAAAAGATGGGCTATAATATGAGTTATAATAATCCAGGAGAAATAATGGAAGAAATTGCTAACCTGACACCAATTTATGGCGGGATGTATTACAACCGGTTAGAAAAAGCAGGGTTGCAATGGCCTTGCCTTGATGCTAATCATCCGGGAACTAAATATCTTCATAAGGATAAATTCAGTCGCGGAAAAGGAAAATTCTCTGCTGTTGAATTTAAAGAAGCAGCCGAACTGCCAGACGAGGAATACCCTTTCCTCTTTACCACTGGCCGGGTATTATATCATTTTCACACCGGAACTGTAAGTCGAAGATCTAAAGGATTAAACGAGATTTATCCAGAAGCATTAGTGGAAATTAACCCCCAAGATGCGCAAAAACTAAAGGTCGAAGATGGAGAATTTGTAGAAGTAACCTCTCGTCGAGGAAAAATCAAGGCTAAGGCAAAAGTTACTGAAAAATCAGGAAAAGGTGTGGTGTTTATGAGTTTTCATTTCCATGAAGCAGCAGCAAATCTACTTACCAATGCCGCCCTGGATCAAGGAGCTAAGATTCCAGA
>NCRO01000542.1 GCA_002849045.2 Candidatus Sediminicultor secundus | reverse complement strand
GCAAGGAACAGCTTTGGTTACCTTAGCCGGATTAATTAGTGCCTTGAAGGTAGTTGATAAAAAGATGGAAGATGTCTCAATTACTTTCATTGGTGCAGGAGCAGCAAATATGAACTGCGCCAAGTACATCATGTTAGCTGGAGCGAATCCAGAAAAAATGATAATGGTGGATAGTAAAGGGATTCTTCACCAGGGAAGAATGGAATTAAAGAAAGAGCCTACCAAATGGAAAATATGTGAGAAGACGAATAAGGAGGGAAGGACGGGTAATATGAAAGAAGCTCTTAAAAAAGCTGATGTTTGTATTGCTTTATCCAAGTCTGGTCCCGGTACAATAAAGAAAGAGGAAATCGCTGGTATGGCTAAGGATTCCATAGTTTTTATCTGCGCTAATCCTATTCCTGAAATGTGGCCCTGGGAAGCAAAAGAAGCAGGAACAAGAATTGTTGGTACCGGTCGTTCCGATTTTCCTAATCAGGTGAACAATTCTCTTGGATTTCCTGCTATATTTAGGGGCGCTTTGGATGTGAGCGCAAGAAGTATAACCGATGAAATGTGTATTACTGCAGCAAAGGCTATATCTAATTATGCAGAAGGAAGGGGATTGAATGAAGAATATATAATTCCCACTATGGTAGAAACAGAGATGTTTATTCAGGAAGCGGTAGCCGCACGCTTGAAGGCCATAGAGTAGGGAGTAGCCAGAATAAAGAGGAGTAAGGAGGAGTTAAGAGAACTTGCTTCTTCAGCTATAAAAAAGTCCCAGGGGATTACCAAACTTCATATGGAAAAAGGTTTTATTCAGCTTCCTCCAGAATAAAAAACTGTAAAATGGGAAAAAGGAGATAGACAAATGCGCAAGATAGAGGCGGAAAGAATTAAAAAGAAGGTTAAGGAGCTATTTTTAAGAGCAAATTACCATATCGGAGAAGATGTTTTAACCGCGCTAAAAGAAGCACGAGAAGGGGAGGTTTCAGAGGTTGGTTGTTCAGTGCTTGATATGTTAATCGAGAATTACAAAATAGCTTCAGGGGAAGAGATTGCTATCTGCCAGGATACAGGTTTGGCTGTTTTATATGTGGAGCTGGGTCAGGAGGTTTATATCATAGGGGGAAATTTCCGGGAGGCAGTTAATGAAGGAGTTAAGGAAGCTTATATGGAAGGATATTTAAGGAAATCTATTGTAGATGACCCGGTATTTGCCCGAAAAAATACGGGAACGAATACCCCAGCGATTATATATACCGATATTGTTCCTGGAGATAAGATTAAATTTATGGTTACTCCTAAGGGGTTTGGCAGTGAGAATATGAGTGCCTTAGCTATGATGAAAGCTGCTGATGGACCAGAAGGAATTAAAAATTTTGTAGTAGATACTATAAGAAAGGCTGGTCCTAACCCTTGTCCACCCACTATCGTAGGTGTAGGTATTGGGGGGACTGCAGATAAGGCTTTGGTTATCGCTAAAAAGGCACTTTTTCGTAAAATTGGAGAACACCATCAGGATGAACGATACACCCAGATGGAAAAGGAGATTTTAGAACGAATAAACAATTTAGGAATTGGACCTGCGGGTTTAGGCGGAAGAACTACAGCGTTGGCAGTAAATATTGAATATACTCCTACGCACATTGCTGGTATGCCGGTAGCGGTGAATGTTTGCTGTCATGCAGCTCGTCATGCAGAAGGGATTTTGTAAAGGAGGATTTATCAATGGCAAAAATTGTAAAGATTGTTACTCCATTAACGGATGAGGTGGTTTCTAATTTAAAAGCGGGGGATATGGTAAGCATTACAGGGTATATATACACCGGTAGAGATGCAGCACATAAACGGTTATTCTCTCTTCTGCAGAAAAGAGAGAAGTTACCCATTGAGATTAGGAATCAGATTATTTACTATGTTGGTCCAGCTCCTGCTAAGCCTGGTTATGCTTGCGGTGCTGCCGGTCCAACTACAAGTTATCGCATGGATCCCTATGCCCCAGCACTCCTCGATAAAGGACTTAAGGGGATGATTGGTAAAGGACTTCGTTCTAAGGAAGTAATTGAGAGTATGAAAAAGAATAACGCAGTTTATTTTCACGCTGTTGGTGGGGCGGCAGCTTTAATTGCTAGAAGCATAAAGAAATCAGAAGTTGTAGCTTATGAAGATTTAGGCACAGAGGCTATTCACCGCTACTACGTAGAGGATTTTCCAGTAATTGTGGTGATAGATTCGGCAGGAAATAATTTATATGAGACAGAACCGCCCAAGTACGCTAGATAAATTTGTAAAATAGTCTAATAAGGAGCAATAGATAATCTTCCCTAAAAGAGAAAAAACAAAAACATAGAATTAGAGGCAAAAAAGAAGGGACTTTTAGAAAGCTAACTACTACAATAAGGAGAAAAAATGACTAAAGTAGAAGATTATGATATGCCTGAGGAGCTCTATTATCACAAAGAATATATG
>NCRO01000541.1 GCA_002849045.2 Candidatus Sediminicultor secundus | reverse complement strand
CAGGCAACTTTTTTACCTTCTATCATTCCGGCATAAGCTAACAATCTACCCATTAACATTACTCCTTGACCACCGAATCCTGAAATAATAATTCTCTCTAACATTTAAGACACCTCCTCAGGAGTTTTAAATTCTCCCAATGGGAAATAAGGAATCATATTTTCTTCCAACCACTTATTTGCTTCAATCGGACTTAAACCCCAGTTAGTAGGGCAGGTAGATAAAACCTCTACCAGAGAAAAGCCTTTTCCCTCCACTTGTGATTGAAAAGCTTTCCTTATGGCTTTCTTTGCTTTCAATATATACGCAGGTTTAGATAAAGCTACTCGAGAAATATAGGCAACTCCTTTTAGAGTAGATAACATCTCTGCTACTTTTATAGGATACCCCATAGTTTTCGGGTCTCTACCATAAGGAGATGTTTGGGTTACCTGTCCTAGCAAAGTAGTAGGTGCCATCTGTCCACCGGTCATTCCATAAATAGCATTGTTTATAAAAATAACTGTGATATTCTCACCTCGATTAGCAGCATGTACTATCTCTGCCGTACCAATAGCGGCAAGATCTCCATCTCCTTGATAAGTAAATACAATAGAATCGGGTTTTGATTTTTTTATTCCGGTAGCTACAGCAGGGGCTCTCCCATGCGCTGCACAAATCATATCACAATCAAAAAACACATAGGTAAATACTGCACAACCTACCGGGCTTATTCCTATAGTTTTCTCTCTTATCCCAAACTCATCTAAAACCTCAGCTATTAAGCGATGGGCAATGCCATGATGACATCCTGGACAATAAGTGAAAGGAATTTTAGTTAAAGATTTGGGAATTCCAAAAACTTTCTTCATAATATTATCATACACCTCCGTAATACTACTTTAAAATGTAGTTATTCTATTTTAAATATTTCTTTATTTCGGTTAAAATTTCAGATTGTGAGGGTACAACCCCACCTACTCTGCCATAAAAATTAATTTCTGCCTTACCATTTACGGCTAATTTAACGTCTTCCACCATTTGCCCCATGCTCATCTCTACTACTAAAAACTTATTAACCTTTTCAGAAATCTCAGCAATTATCTTATCCGGGAAGGGGAATAAAGTAATTGGTCTGATTAATCCGATATTAATTCCCTCTTTTTTGGCGTTATCAATTACAGTTTTTACAATCCGAGCTACTGTTCCATAAGCAACTATTATTAAATCAGCATTATCCAAATTAACTATTTCATATCTAACTTCTTTTTCTTTTAATTTATTATATTTCTCCTGAATTTTAAAATTCACTTTTTCCATTTCATAGGGGTCTAAATTAAAAGGAACAATATAATTTTTTTCCCTTCCTTTGCACCCAGTTAAAGCCCATCCCTTTTTATCCGGTAAATCAACTTTTTTTCTTTCTTTAAATTCCACTGCTTCCATCATTTGGCCTATGAGTCCATCACCTAATATCATTACGGGATTTGTATATTTATCAGCTAAATCAAAGGCATCCATAGTAAGATCTACTAATTCTTGCACTGAAGATGGTGCAAGAACAATTAAATGATAATCACCGTGTCCTCCACCTTTGGTAGCTTGAAAATAATCAGCTTGTCCAGGTTGTATACTTCCTAATCCTGGGCCTCCTCTCTGAATATTTACTATTACGCATGGTAATTCAGCGCAGGCAATATAAGAAATTCCTTCTTGTTTTAAACTTATCCCCGGACTTGAAGAAGAAGTCATAGTTCTTGCCCCGGTAGCAGCTGCTCCATAAACCATATTTATAGCAGCTATTTCACTCTCAGGTTGCACAAAGGCAGAATCTTTCATTTTTAATAATTTTTTTGCCATATAGGCCGTTAATTCGCTTTGAGGGGTAATTGGATAACCAAAATAATATCGACAACCAGCGCGGATTGCTGCTTCTCCAATAGCTTCATTTCCTTTCATTAATACTTTTTCTCCCATTTTCCAGCCTCCTTGATAAAATTTAACTTTTAATATTTTAAATTTAATTAAAATTTATTTGTATACCTCAATAGCAACATCTGGACAAACCATTGCACAAAAAGCACAACCAGTGCATTCTTCCGGTTTAATCTGTTTAGCCGGGTGATAACCTTTTTTATTAAATTTTTCAAACATAACCATAATGTGTTTAGGGCAAGCGGGAATACACAATTCGCACCCTTTGCATCTTTCTTCATCAACTACAATTTTTGCCATATTCTTTTTTCTTCCTCCCTTTTTAAAGCTTAATTCCACGGTAAATGCATAAAACGTTTTATATAAAATATTGGTTCTACGAAATTTTCCTGCTTAATTTTTTGAGAAAATTGTTCATCTATACAAATAAATTTAATGGGTAAATTCAATTTTTGAGATGCTTGCTTTATCAAGATGTGACCTTGTTTAATTATCTTTTCATCTGTTTGCTTGCTCAAATTAGGATTACTAATAATTCCGCTAATCTTTAACCGAGAAGAATTTTCTATTTCCTGAGCCATTTGCTTGATTTGAGGTACATTTTGAGTAAAAGGCCGGTAAGAATTTACTACCAGCAGCATTTCATAATCTAAATCTTTGATGAAATACCTGAAATTACCTAAAACGACTGTTCCTATATCATCTCCCCCCACATCAAGAATTAGATGATAATCCGAATTCTGAATTAAACCTTTTATCTCCGGAGAGATTAAAGGTAAATCGGCATAAGTTAATTTACCTTCGGGGGCAACTACTTTTACCCCTTTAAGATTTAAAGCATTTTTTGCTTCTCGAGTTCTAAAATACGGATTAACAATATCTAAATCTATAATAGCTACCTGACTATAACTTTTTCGACAATATATTGAATAATTAATAGCAATCTCTGTCTTCCCGCTTCCAAAGCTTCCTACAAATATCTCTATCCTCTTATTCAATATATCTTTTTCACCTCTTCTCCCTTTAAAACTCTTAAAGCTCCTTCACATAAAGCCAGCATCTCCTCTTCACCAGGATAGACCATAACTAAAGATAAAAAACTCACTCTATCTTTTACCATATCAACAAATTCATTATCATAAGCTATCCCCCCGGTTAAAATGATAGCATCTATTTGACCTTTTAGCACTGTAGCTCCTGCTCCAATCTCTTTGGCTACTTGATAAGCCATAGCCTCTAATATTAAGTTTGCTTTTTTATCTCCCTGTTTAATCCTCTTTGCTACTTCTCTAACATCATTAGTAGAAAGATAAGCTACTAATCCACCCTTACCTTTTATCTTTTTCTTAATTTTATCTTTGGTAAATTTTCCGGAAAAACAAAGTTCTACCAGAGCACCCACAGGTACTCCGCCACTCCTTTCGGGAGTAAAAGGACCCTCTCCGTTAAGAGCATTATTAACGTCAATAATTTTTCCTTTGCAATGTATACCAACTGAAATCCCTCCACCTAAGTGAGCCACAATAAAATTTACTTTCTCATATTTTTTACCTAAATCTAAAGCTGCCTTTCGCGCGACTGCTTTCTGGCTTAAGGCGTGAAGTATACTGATTCGAGGAATTTCTGGCATACCCGAAATTCGGGCAACAGGTTTCATTTCATCAATTACTACCGGGTCAACTATATAAGAAGGTATTGACAACTTTTCAGCAATTCCATGAGCAAGTAATCCTCCCAAGTTAGAGGCATGTTCTCCACTTGCTCCTTTACGGAGGTCTTCTAACATTTTATCATTTACGCGATAAGTACCGCTGGAAATAGGATTTAATAATCCCCCTCTACCCACTACCGCGTCGAGAGCAGAATGGTTAATGCCTTTTTCTTTTAAAAAACTTAAAATTATATTTAAGCGAAATTTATATTGGTCGATAATCTTGTGGAAGACGTGCAATTCTTCGTTGCTATGCTCAATCTTTTTATCAAATAATAATTGTTCATTAGAAAATAATGCTACTTTGGTAGAAGTAGAACCCGGGTTTATTACTAATATTTTATAACCTTTGACCATTAAAAATCACCCTTTTTAGACTATCTAATCCTATTTAACCTCAATCATTTCACTCATTAATACTCCCAGGGCGATAGAATATAATTTTGATTGTGCACTATCTGATCGAGATACTAATACTACAGGAGCTTTCGCGCCCAGAAGCAATCCTGCAGGTACTGCGTTAGCTAAATAGACTAAACCTTTGGCAAAAATATTCCCTGATTCGATATTTGGCACCAATACAATATCTACTTCTCCGGAAACCGGACTTTCAACTCCCTTATGCTTTGCAGCTTCTTTGGAAATAGCATTATCAAAACCTAATGGTCCGTCCACTATTCCACCAACAATCTGTCCCCTCTCGCTCATTTTAGCTAAACATGCTGCGTCGATAGTTGCCGGCATATCAGGATTCACTAATTCCAATGCTGCAACAACTGCTACTTTAGGCTTCTCTATTCCCATTGAATGGGCATAATAAATAGCATTCTGGATTATCTGGGATTTTTGTTTTAAATCCGGGTTGATGCTCATACCCCCATCAGTCATAGTAAGCAAACGATCATAACCTTTAATCTGCAGGGTATAAACATGACTGAGTATCCTATCAGTTCGTAAACCAATCTCTTTATCTAAAATTGCCTTTAAAAGTCTTGCTGTTCCTATCATCCCTTTCATCAATATAGAAGCCTTTTTATTTCGGACTAATTCTACAGCACATCGGGTTGCCTCTGTTTTATCAGGCAGGTCAATTATTTCATAATTAGTGGGGTCAATACCCCTTTTATTAGCTATCTGAATAATTTCTTTTTTATCGCCAACTAAAATCGAATCAGCAAGTCCTTCCTTTCGAGCAGCCTCGACTGCCTTTAACACATCTTCTGCTCCAGCAGAAGCTACTGCTATTTTTTTAGGACCATAATCTTTAGCCTTGTTTAAAACTTCATCAAAGGTTTTTAACATTTTTCCTGTTCACCTCTTTATTAAAAAAATAATTAAACAATTGACCGATTCACCAATTAAATTAGTCGTTAGTAGCTAGTTAACCAGTTAGCCGGTCTTCCAGTCTACCAGTAAAATTAGTTATTCGCTTTCTTCTGACTCCTGAATACTGGCTCCTGACTTCTACTTCCTTCACTCGATACGCGATACTCGATACTCGATACAAATTTAGTTTCTGGTTTCTTAATTTTTAATTCTCTTCTTAATTACTTTTCCCAATCTTTTAATTCCCTCATCAATGTCTTCCACACTCGGGAAACAAAAAGAAAGCCGCATAGTATTTTGACCCTTTCCATCAGCAAAAAATGGAGCACCAGGCACATAAGCCACATTTTCTTCAATTGCTTCTTTAAACA
>NCRO01000540.1 GCA_002849045.2 Candidatus Sediminicultor secundus | reverse complement strand
GCTATTTTAGACTTAGATAATCCTAAAAAAGTTATATGTAGAACTAAAAATCCAATTTATATTCCATCAAGGCCTTATGAGTTAGAAGGAAGCAAGCAATACCGGGTAGATGTGCCTAATGTAGTATTTCCAACTGGTGCCATTGTGAGTGATGACAAGCTTTTACTATATTGTGGAGCAGGGGATAAATATACAATTCTTTTAAGTTGTAATATCAATAAATTAATTGGTTATATGTTTAAAAATTGCAAGGTAGAATAATAAAATTTAAATAGATTTAAAAGTATCGGTTTCTTTTAAAAGAGTAAAAAAGAAAGGAAAAATTAAAATGGTTGGAAATATTAATAAAAAGCCCTACAAGGCATTCATTGTACCCCATACTCATTGGGATAGAGAATGGTATCAGACATTCCAACAATTTAGAATTAGATTGATTAATTTGGTAGATAATTTAATTGATATATTAGAAAAAGATAATACATTTAGTGATTTTACCTTAGATGGTCAGACCATTGTTCTGGAGGATTATTTAGAAGTCTATCCTGAAAGAAGGGGAATTCTTAAAAAATATATCACTGAAGGCAGGATTCATGTCGGTCCCTGGTATATTCTCCCTGATGAATTTCTGGTGAGTGCAGAATCGATTGTAAGAAATTTACTCTTAGGCCATAAAATTGCCTATGAGTTCGGCAGAGTGATGAAGATTGGTTATATACCCGATCCTTTTGGTCATATATCCCAGATGCCCCAGATCTTAAAGGAGTTCGGGATAGATAATATTATTTTTTGGCGGGGTATAAAATATGACCAGACCCAAGGGAATGAATTTATCTGGCAGGGTCCTGATGGAACAGAGCTTTTTGCTGTTCATCTACCTAAAATCGGTTATTGTAATGCTATGAGTTTACCTGAAGATGTAGACCAGGCTTACAAGCTGATAAAAGAGGCTATTGATGATTTATTATCTCGAGAGACCTCTAAATCATTATTATTATTAAATGGCGTTGATCATCTACAAGCTCAACCCCATATCCCCCGTTTAGTAAAAGAGTTAAACAAACGTTTTAGCGATATCAAGATAAAACAAGGGAACTTAAAAGAATATATAGACTATGCTAAAGAAACTGTAAAATCTAATCTTAATAAAATTACCGGTGAATTCAGATCAGGTAAGGATGCTCCGATTTTACAGAGTGTATATTCATCCCGTATGTATATCAAGCAAGCCAATGAAAGGTGTGAGACCCTTTTAGAGGATTGGGCCGAACCGACTGCTTCTCTGGCCTGGCTGTTAGGCAATAATTATCCCCAAAATTTAATCCGGACCAGCTGGAGATGGTTATTAAAAAATCACCCCCATGATAGTATCTGTGGGTGTAGTATAGATCAGGTGCATAAAGAGATGATGACCCGTTTTGATTGGTCTAAACAGATTGCCCAAGAAGTAATCAATAAAAGTTTAGATTATATTACAGAAAAGATTAAGATCGATTATTTAAAGGAAGATGAACTGGCTCTTGTGGCCTTTAATCCCCTGCCTTATTCTATAGATGAGAATGTAGAGGTAAGGGTTAAATTCCCCCAAAAGATTAATTTAAACCGAGTTAAGGTTTTAACTACACAAAGAGAGGAAATTCCTTATCAATTGAAAGGCTATGGATTGGATTATAAAACAATCGTCGTATAACATAAAATAACATTTTTGTTCCCCTTTGACGAAGGGGATTCTGCCTGAAGGTCAGACAAAATCCCCTTTTTCAGTTCTCTACTTTTTCAGTTCTCTACTTTTTTATAAACCACTGTTGTGGCCTAGAGGAGAGATACATAGCCTGGACAGAAT
>NCRO01000539.1 GCA_002849045.2 Candidatus Sediminicultor secundus | reverse complement strand
TATTTTATTTATTAAAGATAAAATAGAGATTTACACGTAGGTGGTAAATTATGGAAATAAACGAAAAAGATTTGAAATTAATAATTGAAAGTGTGCTTAATAAATTAGAAAGTGATAAAAGCGATAAAAAAATATCAGCTGATTCATTAAATAGTTCTTCAGGGCAGGATGGTATTTTTGAAGAAGTAAATGCTGCTGTCGATGCTGCTGAAGCTGCTCATCTCGAACTGGTGAAATTAACTCTCGAAAAACGTAGAGAGATAATCCGAAGCATACGCAAAATAATTATGAGCAACCTGGAAGAAATTTCTAAANNGTGGAAGATAAGATTGAAAAAAATAGATTGGCTGCTTTAAAAACTCCGGGGATAGAAGACCTCGAACCTACAGCTTATTCCGATGATAATGGAATGACTTTGATGGAACGGGCAGCTTACGGGGTTATCGGGTCTATCATACCCTCTACTAATCCTACTTCTACGGTTATTAATAATGGAATAAGTATGATTGCCGGTGGGAATTCGGTAGTTTTTAATCCTCATCCTATGGCTAAAAAAAGTTCCTGCTTTTGGTGAATTGGAATTA
>NCRO01000538.1 GCA_002849045.2 Candidatus Sediminicultor secundus | reverse complement strand
CAAGAAATAGCTTATAATAGCCTACTTTTTGAAACCAGAAGAAGTCTGCATACTAAAATAGGGTCAGTTATGGAGAAAATTTATTCATCTAAAATAGATGCAAAAGTTGAAGAATTGGCCTATCATTTTAAAAATAGTAATGACTCAGAAAGGGCTGTTTTTTATTTAAACAAATCTGGAGATAAAGCCCAATCTTTGTACGCTTATTCAAATGCTGTAAATTATTTTTATGATTGTATTAATATTTTAGAAACTACAAAACTTGAAAATGAACAACTGGCTCAATTTTCAGATATTTATAATAAATTGGCTTTCCTCAATCGATTATAGGAGAGAAAAAAGAGGCGGAAATAAATTTTGATAAAGCCTTGAAATGTTGCAAAAAAATTGCAGATAAAGATAATGAATCTTTGATACTAATGAGTATGGGGAATTTATATGGAGATATGGGTAGATGGGATAAGGCAATTGAATATTTTAAGAATAGTTTATTTATTAGTAAAGAATTAAATAATTTAAAAAGAAAAGCAAGAACAATAAAAAGCGTGGGATTGGCATATCTTTTTAAAGGTGATACTGAAAATGGTATCTCCCTCAAATATCCAGTGGTATTATGTCAACAGATATTTCATTTTCAAAAGTATTGGCATGCAGTTTAATTACTGATAGTGATGAAGTAATTACTGTAAAATTAACTGTTACCGATTATTGTGGTAATGAAGATTCTGATGCTGATAGTGTGACCATTACAAAACCATAATCAAATGGCGGATGCTCATAAGTTAACATAATTTATTAGGTAAATAAAAGGGACGGGCTACTTTTTACATAAAAAAATTGTAAAAGTAGCCTGTCCCTTTTTATATTTCTAATTCTAAAGAAGAAAATGTATAATGAATGAAATTTGAATTAATTAATAAATTTTTAAAAGCAATTATTCTTTAATTTATAAAATTGCTTCTAAAAAGGTTTCTTTTTTTTGTATAATTTCTTTCGGGGTGTATCCTAAGGCTTCTATGGGTTCAAAAACTTGTCCTGCGGCTAAGCCCAATATTTCCAGTCTTTCTCTTAAGTTCATATTTTTAAAATCATTAGAAATAACTACTAAGTCAATATCACTATCTTCGCGCGGATTACCTTTAGCGTATGATCCATAGAGAATAATTTTATCAGAATTAATATTGAATTTTCTTAATTCTTGTTTAAATCTCTCTATTATTTTTTTAATGTCTTGTGCTTTTTTAAGCATTTATGAATCTCCTTAGTTTTTGAAAGATATTCTTCTGCCACGATTTTAGGATAGGCTTCCAATATTTTTGAAAAGTCTTCAGGGTATCTGGTAACTATGCTGGCATTATTTATTTTAGCGATAAAATTAAATAATTCTGAAGGGAGTTGTATATTTCCTAATTTAAGTAAATAAATCAGATTATGACTTTTGGGGGAAATCTTTTGGGTAATTTCGGTTGTTATTGCTTTTAACATCTTTTCCAGAGAAAGATGACACATAAATATTACATAAATATATCTTCCCGATTTAAGCATGAATCCAGCTGTATTTAAATCATATTCTGCAGATTTAATAAAATTATTAGTATCTTTACGCATTTTTTACTCTTTTTTAATATATTTACGTATTTTTGTTTTTAAGTAATCTTATGTTATTATTGTGGTATTTGTATTATATCATAAATTTAAAGAAAATTACTAAAAAATCGATTAAAGTAAATTCCATAAAGAGGAATTTTATCTTTTCCCTAAAAAAATGAGTTAATGTAAACTTTAGCGGGGTGTGCCATCTTTATTTATTTTGCTGCTTTTGTTATAATAATAGAAATCCTTAATTTGCTATGGGCTTGAGAAATTAAGCCCTATATTATTGCTCAATGTTTTTATGATTTCCCCCTCACCTTCATCCTGTATAGTAGATAAATCACTATACAGGGCAGGCCCTCTCCCTCCGAGGGGAGAGGGAAGAATAATGAAATAGATTAATTTCTTCAGGGAAATGTAATAAAAAGTATGTATTTTTAAATTTATGTTGTAGAGGGCGGATTTATCCGCCTCGCTATTTTGAAAATGTTATTTAACGGGTTCGATGAATCGAAACCCTACAGTAAAAAATAACAGGGAAAAAGAAAAGATGAAAGAGAAAAAACAAAACATTATATTAGAATTATTTAAACCTTATGTCCCTAAGGCAGTGACTTCCAGGATATTAGAAGGGAAGGGAAGCTTGCCGAGTGAACGGAGTGAAGCTACCATAATATTTATCGATATAAGAGGGTTTACTAAGCTTGCCGACCAGCTGGACCCGGAGAAAGCTACGGAAATAATAAATAATATATTTGAACCGATAGTTGGTTTAATAGATAAATATGGTGGAAGTATCAATAAATTTTTAGGTGATGGATTAATGGCTATATTCGGGACACCTTTTAGCCATGAAGATGACCCCGAGAGAGCAGCAAGAGCAAGTTTAGAGATAATGAAGTCTATCGAAGAAAATGGGAAGATAAAAATAGGTAACAAAGTAAAAAATCTAAAGGCAAGGATTGGAATTAATACCGGATTGTGCATATCCGGTGAGATTGGTTCTGCTTCAAGAAAAGAATTCACAGTAATTGGTGACACAGTAAATTTAGCTTCACGTCTGCAAGTAA
Organism: Candidatus Sediminicultor secundus; assembly: GCA_002849045.2. The sequence continues at coordinate 1,291 of NCRO01000538.1, read as the reverse complement.
ATGTAATTCCAGGGGAAATATTAATCGGTGAAAAAACTTTCCGGCGAATTAAAGATAGTTTTATAATTTCTTCTCCCCGCAAATTGAAGATAAAAGGTAAGAAGGATTTGGTCTTAGCTTACACTTTAAAAGGAGAGAAGAAAAAAATTAGTTTACTTGAACGAAAGAAAAAATATTATTCTCCTTTTATAGGAAGAGAAAAAGAATTAAAAATCTTAAGAGAAGCTTTAAAAAAATCCTACCAATCAAAAGGACAAACAATTGAAATAAGCGGTGAATTAGGGATAGGAAAATCAAGATTAATTTATGAGCTTACTAAAGATTCTTTGGCTAAAGAATTTAATATTTTATCCGGTAATTGCTCCTCCTGGGAAGAATCAAAACCTTATGCTCCATTAAAGGAAATATTCACTAAAATCTTTGGAATAAAATTTGATGATGAACTCAAAGAAATTGATAGAAAAATAGAAAATAAAATAAAAAAAATTGATTCTTCACTATTGTTTGCCTCTTCATATTTTTCAAGACTGTTATCCTCAAAGATTAAATCCCTGGAAGAAATAATGGAGCAATCAAAAGAAGAAAGCAATTTGTTCATCAGAGTAGTGAAAAAATTACTGTGTAGTTTTTCTTCCCAAAAACCCCTTCTTATAATTATTGAAGATGTTCAGTGGATTGATGATGCATCAGCGGAATTTTTAACTCGATGTTATAAAGAACTTAAAGAGTATCCCATTCTGCTTATATGTAGTCTTAGAGAATCACTCAAAAAGAGAGAGTCTATTGCCGGGTCTAAGAGAATAAAATTATTACCCTTAAAGAATACTAAATCTGCTAAGCTAATAAGATTTTTAATAAAGAAAAAAGATATCTATCAATTAATGAAAGATAGAATAATTTTAACTGCTAACGGAAATCCCTTGTTTATTGAAGAAATTGTCAGGGGAATTGAAGAAAGAAGGTTATCGGCCGATAAAGATAGATTAGGTAATTACACAGAAATCTTTGCTGGTTTTCAAATACCAGATACTGTTCAGAGTATTGCACGCGCAAGAATTGATCTGCTTCCAGTGGGATTAAAAGAGATCCTGTATCAGGCATCAGTTTTTGGAAGATATATCGAAATTAATCTCTTCCAAAGAATTACCAATTTGAAGGACAAAGTATTAGTTGATTTACTGAAGAAATTGCAAAAACACGAATTTATAGAAGAAGTAGAGGCAGTACCTCAACTCCAAAGATATTTCGCCTTTACTCATTCTCTTATCCAAGAAATAGCTTATAATAGCCT
>NCRO01000537.1 GCA_002849045.2 Candidatus Sediminicultor secundus | reverse complement strand
TTTATAATGGTTTAATATTAATAACCTTCTGGACAAAGTTTGCGAGAAAATAGCAAGCAGGAAAGACTTGTAAAATAAGGGTTTCAGAAGAGATTTAATTAAAGGGCATTCCTGAAGGAGGTTTGAAAGCCTTATAAAAAAAGACTTACATTTCATTTCGAGTATTTTGTGATTGTGACCCCATATATACATACAGTTCTTTGAAATTTTCTTTTAAACTGTAATATAGTTTCTTGTATAATTGATAATAATGGTTATATTTTTCTATATTTTGAATCCTGGGAACGATAGTCTTTTTAACTTTAATAATCCTATTCACTGCTTCTGCAAAACTACTATATACACCAACACCTACTCCGGCAATCAAAGCAGCTCCAAAGGCGGGTCCTTCCTCTACGTTTAATAGGTTTATCTCTTCACCTAAGATATCAGCCAATATTTGCTGCCATATCCTGCTCTTTGCTCCCCCTCCGATAGCCCTTATCTCTTTAATCTTAACTCCTTTATCTTTAATTAATTCCAGAGAATCTTTTAGGGCAAAGGTTACACCTTCCAAGACACTCCTTATGAAATGTCTCTGGTCGTGTTTTCCGGATATACCGAAATATACCCCACGGGCATTAGCATCAGCATGGGGAGTCCTCTCTCCATAGAGATAGGGTAAGAAGATCAATCCTTCACTCCCGGGGTTTACCTCTTCGGCTAATTGATCTAACTTGGCATAATCCAGGCTATGATTAAATAATTTTTTCTCTAACCATTCATAGGATATCCCTGCTGATAAGGTCACTCCCATCATGTACCAGCTATCCGGGCAGGCGTGATTAAATAGATGTATCCTCCCTTTTTGGTCAGCTTGAGGATTATTGGTCTGGGCCAGGACTACCCCTGAGGAACCGATACTGACCATCACCCTTCCTTCTTGGATAATTCCACTTCCCACTGCCCCACAGGCATTGTCAGCTCCTCCGGCAACTACCGGAGTTTTAAATTTTAATCCGGTTTGCTCGGCTATATTTTTAGTTATCTTACCAGCTAAATCGAATGAATTAAGCACCGGAGGGAGTAAATCTTGGTTAATTTCCAGTTTTTCCAATAAACCGGTAGACCATCTCTTTTTTATTACATCAAATAATAGAGTACCGGCAGCATCAGAGACTTCGGTAAACAGCTCACCGGTTAGCCTGTAGCGGATATAATCTTTGGCTAAAAGGATATATTTAACCTTTTTATAATTTTCTGGTTCGTTTTCTTTTAACCATAATATCTTGGGAGCGGTAAATCCCTCCAGGGCGGGATTAGATACATAACGGATTAGCTGATCCAATCCTCCTGCTTTGGTATAAATCTTGCTACATTGTTTAGAGGTACGGGTATCACTCCAGAGGATGGCCGGTCTAATGACTTCCATCTTTTTATCAAGGAAGACCGAACTGTGCATCTGTCCGGATAAGCTTATTCCTTTAATCTGGGTGGAATCAATATGGGTGCTGGATACTACCTCTTCTATCACTTTTACAGTAGCTCCCCACCAATCATAGGGAGATTGCTCGGCCCAGCCAGAGTGGGGGGTCGCTAAGGGATATGATTCTGTTTTACTGGAAATAATCTTACCTTCTGGGGACACCAACAGGGCTTTTACCCCACTGGTGCCGATAT
>NCRO01000536.1 GCA_002849045.2 Candidatus Sediminicultor secundus | reverse complement strand
CATGGTTAGAATAAGAGTAGGGAATATACTTTATTGATAAATAAGGGAAAATAGGTAATTAAATAGGGATTACAGAACTTTCAGGAATGCTAATTAACTCCTTTAATTTATTGATATTCTGCAATTCCTCTATAATTTCACCCCAACAAAAAGTTCTAAACGTATCCAATAGGGGGAGCCGGATAGGATTCGAACTTTTTAAGCATAAAGAGCATGGATGTACTAACTTAATAATTGGTTAAATTTTTCTAACTTTTTGTAAGGGGAGGGTTGAGAGGGAAGGTGCATTTTTATTTTCCACCTTAGGTGCATTTTAGTTTTCCATTTTCAACTTACTTTACTCTTAAGAATAAAAGTGAGTTTGGTGCCGCTAGAGCAGAGAAAGGCGTAGAAGATAATTTTCCAAATGAATATCCTATATTAATTAAATAAAATACTAAATAACTTTTCGGAATCCTTGCATTAGAAGAGCAGGGGAGTTTTAAAATAAGTTTTTAAAAAAGAGAGTTTTTGAAAGATTTGTCGTATAAAGAATATAAAAAGTTTTAAAAAAATAAGTTAAAAGGGATGTGAAATATGGATCCTAATTTTGGTAAAACTTTATCTTATATAATTGTTTTTTTTGGAACTCTCTGTGTTCTACTTGGCAGCATCGGTACTTATTATTTCGGTAAACAAGCAGAAGCTATTGCCCCCTATAAGCAAAAAATTCGAACTGCTACTGCAACAGTTGAAGTAACTATTTTGTCTGAAGAAAATATTTATATAAATTATATGGATTCAGGGGGTTATATTGCTTTTAAGAAGAATAATCAGGCGTTGTTAACTATGAGTTCAACTAGATGTACCGCAAAACAAACTGGTGAAGGAAAAGTTATTTATAGTGCTATCTTTAATATGTATGCAAAGGATAAGGCAGTAGGTAAGCCGGTATATTTTATAAAAGATAGTGACTATATTCAAATTGAATTTGTTCCAATGCCAGAAAAAAGCAAAGTATTAAGTGGGGAAGCAATTTGTACTTTTAATAATAATGTAAGAATAGAAATAACTATTCTACCTCAAGAAACCAAAGAAAAGAAAATATCTGTTTCTGATCTTAAAGATGTATTTTTAGAATTTGAAAAAGTTAAATAGAATTTAATTTATAATTTAGCTTTTTATACAATATACAATAGGAGCAAAAAATTAAATGGAAAATACTTTATACTATGGCGATAACTTAGACATCCTAAGAGAACATATAGAAGATAATAGTATTGACTTAATTTATCTTGATCCACCATTTAAAAGTAACCAAGACTATAATATTTTATTTAAAGAGAAAAATGGAAGCAAGTCAGTTGCTCAAATAAAAGCTTTTGAGGATACTTGGCATTGGTGCAGGGAAGCAGAGGAAACATATATAGAGATAGCAGAAAATTTACCTAAAAAAGTAGCTGATTTAATTAGAGCTTTTAGAAGCTTTTTAGGTGAGAACGATATGATGGCATATCTTGTAATGATGGCTATAAGACTACAAGAGTTACATAGAGTTTTAAAACCTACAGGGTCTATTTATTTACATTGTGATCCTACGGCAAGTCATTATTTAAAACTATTAATGGATGCCGTATTTAGTTATAAGAATTTTTGCAATGAAATTATTTGGCATTATAGAAAATGGCCTGCAGGGAAGTATATATTCCAAAAAAATCATGATGTATTGTTTTTTTACTCGTGTTCTCCTGCCCATAAGAGAACTTTTAATCAACTGTTTATGGAACGCGCTCCCTCTACATTAAAACGATTTGGAGTATCTGAAATTATATCCGGTTATGACGAGACAGGTTACCGTATACCGTCCAGAACAAGCAAACAAAACTCAAAGGGTGTTCGCCAGGATGATGTATGGGATATTGGACGTGTCCCTCCCATTAAACAATTATTCCCTACAGAAAAACCTGAAGCTCTTTTAGAGAGAATAATAAAAGCAAATAGCAATGAAGGTGACCTTGTCTTAGACCCCTTTTGTGGTTGTGGAACGACTATAACAGTAGCGGAGAAATTAAGAAGAAAATGGATAGGCATTGATATAACTCATCTTGCTATATCTTTGATAAAACATAGGTTAGAGGATTCCTTTGGTGAAGAGGTAGAGTATGAAGTAATTGGCGAACCCACAGATTTGAAGGGGGCTGAAGAACTGGCAAAACAAGATCCCTATCAATTCCAATGGTGGGCTTTAGGATTAGTTGGTGCAAGACCTGCTGAATCTGAGAAGAAGAAGGGAGCAGATAAAGGAATAGATGGCCATATCTATTTTCACGACGAACCTAAAAAAGGTAAAACTAAAGCAATTATAATCCAAGTTAAATGTGGGCATATAAACAGAGGAATGATAGATGCTTTAAAAGGTGTTGTAGAAAGAGAAAATGCTCAGATTGGAACATTTATTACTTTACAAG
>NCRO01000535.1 GCA_002849045.2 Candidatus Sediminicultor secundus | reverse complement strand
CCTCTGCTGCTCGTCTGCAGCGTCGGATGTGTAGATGAGTCAGGAAGAACGCCTGTTTTACGATTAGCGGGCTCGATGAATCGAGCCCCTACAAATTTCTCCTTAGGGGCAGATACAAGGTCTGCCCCCACATCTAGCTTCTAATTCTATTTTATTTACTTATCACTTACTATATGCTTAGTTTTTCAGTCTCCAAGTTGATTTTATCTTTAATTTCGGATTTTAAGTTATGGCTTTGCGCTTTTCGTTTTTCTCTCTCAAACTATCCGCTCTACGCTAAACACTATACGATAATTTTTCAGTCAATTTTTTCTACTTTAATTGGCACATAATAAGTACGTCCGCTACGAAAAACTAATAATAGTAGTGTATCTCCAGGTTCTAATTTATTAATTAGTTCTTCCCATTCATCGACTGAAGATACTTCTATCCGATTGGCTTCTAAAATTGCATCTCCTGGTTGTAAACCCATATCATCTGCTGAACTCCCTGGAATTACCTCAGTGATCACCAGCCCTTTTACCCGGGGCAACTCTAATTCTTTAGCAACTTCTGAAGTAACTGCCTCAACTTTTAATCCAGTTTGCACGGAAAATACTTTCTCTTTTGGATATTCTCCTTCTTCTTCCAGAGTAGGCATTTCACCGATTTTTACTACAAAGAAGATTTCTTTACCATCTCGCACAACTTCTACATTTGCTTTTTCACCTATCTCAATACTTCTTATTTTGACTTGAAGTTCTTCCGGAGAATTAACCTCTTCATCATTAACCTTTGCAATTATATCTCCTGTTTTTATCCCAGCTTCTTCTGCCGGGCTATCCTCAATCACATCTCCTACCAATACACCTTTTGCTTCGGTTAAGTCAAATTGTTCAGCAATTTCCGGGGTAACTTCTTGAATGTACACACCCAACCACGACCTTCTTACTTTACCCAAATTAATAAGATCATCTATATTCCTTTTGGCTATATTAATGGGAATAGCAAATCCTATACCCTGAGCGTAAGGAATAATAGCGGTATTTATTCCCACAACTTCTCCTTTTATATTGAGTAAGGGACCGCCACTATTTCCAGGATTGATAGCTGTATCTGTTTGAATAAAATTCCTATAAATGCGTCCTCCTGTTCCCGTTGGAATAGAACGGCCTTTAGCACTTACCACACCCATGGTTACGGTCTGTTGAAGTCCATAAGGATTACCAATAGCTATTACAATTTCCCCAACTCTTAATTTATCTGAATTACCTAAAGTTACAGTGGGTAAATGATCTGCTTGTATCTTTACTATAGCCATATCTGAAGTTACATCTGAGCCTATCACTTCCCCGGTAAATTCTCTGCCATCAGAAAGAGTAACTTTTATCTTATCTGCTTTACGTACTACATGTTCATTGGTAAGGACATATCCCTCTTGATTTATGATAAATCCGGAGCCTGTGCCTTTTTGAGGAATTGTCCTTCTGAATTCTTCAAACTCACGTCCAAAAAATCTCCTGAATATGGGGTCTTCAAAAGGTGGTAATTGTGTTTTCACCATTCTTACTGTATCTATATTAACTACAGCTGGTCCAACTTTTTCGGCAATATCTGCAATACTATTGCTAAAAGCTTCAAGAACTAAATAAGGTTCAGTTTGTTCAGTTTCTGCACTTACAGCACCTACCCAACTCAAAGAAAGAAAAAAGACTAAAACTGTAGCAAGAATAAAATTTCTATTTATTTTTACTAATTTAATTTTCATCATTTTATATTTACACCTTTCTAAAAAAATATTTTGTAGGGAGGAAATTTAATTTTCCTCCCTTTTTAAAATAGACTCTAATATTTACCAAATTTACCAACAA
>NCRO01000534.1 GCA_002849045.2 Candidatus Sediminicultor secundus | reverse complement strand
CTTCTGATTTCTATCTTTTTACGCGGTACTCGATACGCAATACGCGATACGCGATACGATATGCTAACGACTATTCACTATTCACTAACGACTAATTCAATGCTTTTTTTAAAAATTCTCCAGTAAATGATTTTTTATTACGAGCTATTTCTTCAGGAGTTCCCTTGGCCACAACTCTTCCTCCCTCTTCTCCCCCTCCCGGACCAAGATCAATAATATGATCTGCTGATTTAATTACTTCTAAGTTATGTTCAATTACCATAACTGTATTCCCGGCTTCTACCAACCTATCTAAAACATCGAGTAATTTTTTCACATCATCAAAATGCAGACCAGTGGTAGGCTCATCTAAAAGGTATATGGTTCTTCCTGTACTTTTAATACTTAATTCTTTAGCTAATTTCACTCTTTGCGCTTCACCACCGGATAAAGTGGTGGCGGATTGTCCTAATTTTATATACCCTAATCCTACATCATATAAAGTTTGTAATTTTCTTTTTATCGTAGGGATTGCTGCAAAAAATCCCAAAGCTTCTTCAACAGTCATATCTAACACCTGAGCTATATTTTTACTCTTATATTTTATATCTAAAGTTTCACGATTGAACCTTTGGCCTTTACAAACTTCACAAAGTATATATACATCAGGTAAAAAATACATCTCAATCTTTACTATCCCTCCACCCTGACAGGCCTCACATCTTCCACCTTTTACATTGAAGCTAAATCTACCCACTTTATATCCTCTAATTTTAGCTTCTTTTGTCCTGGAAAATATTTCTCTAATCGGTGTAAAGGCCCCGGTGTAAGTAGCAGGATTAGAGCGAGAAGTTCTGCCTATTGGTGATTGATCGATAATTATCACTTTATCAACATTTTCTATTCCTTCAATCTTATCATAATCACCAGGATGAACTCTGCTCTGATAAATTTTTTTAATTAAAGCTTTATACAAGGTCTCCTCAACCAAAGTACTTTTCCCGGAACCAGATACTCCAGTAATACAAGTAAGTGTACCTAAAGGAATAGATACATCAATATTTTTTAAATTGTACTGGCGAGCTCCGTAAATTTTTAAATATTTTCCATTACCCTTTCTTCTTTTAGAGGGGATATTAATTTTACTGAAGTGGCTCAGATATTTTCCAGTAATAGACTTCTTATTTTTTATAATATCTTTAATGTTGCCCTTCGCTACTAAATATCCACCGTGTATCCCTGCACCAGGTCCAAGATCCACAATGTAATCTGCAATTCTTATTGTAGCTTCATCATGTTCAATTATTATAACCGTATTCCCTAAATCTCTCAGCTTTATAAGAGTCTGCAAGAGTTTACAATTATCTTTTTGATGTAAGCCAATACTCGGTTCATCTAAAATGTAAAGCACTCCGGTTAAGCTCGAGCCAATCTGGGTAGCTAAACGAATTCTCTGGTTTTCTCCTCCTGCTAAAGTAGAAGAAGATCGAGATAAAGTTAAATAATCCAAACCTACATTAGCTAAAAAGCTTAATCTATTTTTTATTTCCTTTAATATCTGTCTAGCAATTACCATTTCCCTTTCGGTTAATCTTAATTTTTCAAAAAAATTATAATTCCATTTGATAGATTTCTCGGCAATATCTGCTATAGAAAAACTGTCGATAGTAACATTTAAGCTTTCTGGACGAAGTCTTTTGCCCTCACAAGAGGGACAGGGTCCAATATTCATAAACTTTTGTATCTCTGAGCGAATATATTCTGATTTGGTTTCTCGATATCTTCTTTTTAAATTATTAATTACTCCCTCAAAAGAATTTTCATGACTCCAATAAGTAGATTGCTCATCATTCTGATATTTAAAGGGGATCTTTATTCCTCCTGAGCCGTATAATATAATCTCCTGAAATTCAGATTTCAATTTAACGAAAGGTGTATTAAGACTGAAACCATAAAAATCGGCTAATCCCTTTAATATATGATTTAAATATTTTCCTTTAACCTCTCCCCAGGGAACCAAGGCGCCCTGCAGTATAGATTTATTCTTATCCGGCACAATTAATTCAGGATCAAATTCCATTTTAAAGCCTAAACCACTACAAGCAGGACAGGCTCCATAAGGATTATTAAATGAAAAGATTCGAGGAGCAATTTCTGGTAAATTAATTCCACAGCTGGGACAAGAAAAATGCTCGCTAAACATCTTTTCTTTACCACCTTCTCTATCAATTACTACTATTCCTTCACTTAAATTTAAAGCAGTTTCGATAGAACCAGCCAAACGAGTCTTTATTTCAGGCTTTACTAACAATCTGTCTACCACAACTTCTATATTATGATTTTTATACCTATCGATTTTTATATCTTCTTCTACTTCGAAAGTATTTCCATCAACTCTTACTCGAACAAATCCCTTTTTTTGAATATCTTCTAATATTTGTTTG
>NCRO01000053.1 GCA_002849045.2 Candidatus Sediminicultor secundus | reverse complement strand
ATATTGGGGGAGTGGTTTAGCTGACCTTCTTAGCTGACTGGTTAATCCGTACATTTCTTCCTTAGGAAATTTTTTAGTTATTTTATATATTTCTTCGACTAATCCGATGCTTCTTTTCCATATATTTAAATCCTTATAGCTTTTTATTTTCATATTTTAATTTCCCTTTTCTTATTTTTTAATCTTTTTACTAAATACTATTCACTAACGACTATCTTATCTTGTATTTTGTATTTTAACTAACGACTAACGACTAAATACTAAATGCTATCCGCTAATATTTTTCTTAATTGTTCGCGTGCGCGGTAGAGACGAACTTTTACTGTGCCAGTAGGCAATTTGAGAATATTTGTTATTTCAATATAAGAAAGGTCTTGTAAGTGACGTAATACTATAACTTCTCTGTATTTTAAGGGCAGAGAGAGGATGGCCTTTTGAATTGCCTGAGTATCTTCTTTTTGAGCCATAATCTGTTCTGGATTATTGGTTGAATCAGCAGTTTGAGGGTAAAATTCCGAATCATCTTTTTCTATCGGGGTATCCAAAGATGCGGGTTTTAATTCTTTTTTCTTAAATTTGTCCCGAATAATATTAAGGGTAATCTGATAGAGCCAGGTAGAAAATTTGTAGGATGGATTGAAGCGGGCAAGGGACTGATATGCCCGCAAGAAAGCCTCTTGAGAAATGTCTTCAGCTTCATGGGAATTATTACTCATCCGGTAGGCTAAATTATAGACCATATTTTTATAGTTATCTATTAACCGGGAAAACATTTGAGTGTTTCCCAGGAGACAGGATTCTATTATTTTAAGATCGTTCATATGTAATTCACCGAATATATTAGTTAGTTGGTTAGCTGGTTACTTGGTTAACTAGTTAGCACGAGATGCAAGAAAAATTAGTTAGCTGGTTAACCAGTTTACCAGTTAAAAACAAGAAATACAAGATTAAATTAGTCGTTAGTCGTTAGTGAATAGTCGTTAGTTAAGAAAATACAGGAAATAAATACAAGATAGTCGTTAGTCGTTAGTGAATAGTCGTTAGTATAAAAATGCAAAATACAAACCCTACTTCCTAAACGCGATGCGCGATACGAGCGTCAGCTTGTAGGATAATTTTCATTTATCCAATCGATTCGAGATTGGGCATATTCAATAATTAAACTACCATCACTCCAGGTGCTGTCAGGATAATTAGCAATAACTTTTTGATAAGCAATGATAGCAAGGCTCCACTGTTCAAGTTTTTCGTAACACCATGCTAGATAATACTGGGCGCAGGGGGCAATAAGCCTTTCTGATTCGCCTGGCCAGGTAGAGTCAGGATAATAATCTATAACTTTCTGAAATCCTAAAATAGCCTGATTATAATCTATGGCTTGATAGTAGGAATAGCCAATATAATATTGGGCGGGCGCAGGGTAATCACTCTCGGGATAGTTATCAATAACTTTAGTAAATTCGGTGATGGCTTGTGTATAATTGGCTAATCTCCGATAACTCTGGCCGATGCTGTATTGAGCAAGAGCCAGCAAAGAACTCTCGGGGTAATCATCTATTAATTTCTGATATGCCTCAATGGCATGGGGGTAGTCATATGTTACATAATAACAATTTCCAATTCCCAATTGAGCATCATCAGCATAGGGGCTGTCGGGGTAATTGTTAATTAATTCCTGGTATTTGAGGAGTGCTTGAATATAATAGCCCAATTTTTTTTCATTAATGTAAGCAATATAATATTGAGCATCATCAGCATAGGAGCTTTCCGGGAAATCATCAAGCATTTGTTGAAAGGTAGTAATCGCGGCGCTGTAATCTTCGAGGTTGTAATATATAACTCCGCCATCGAAGAGATATTTATCACCATTCGGTTCAATAATTATGGGGTTTCCGCCATAAGCCTGAGTAGTTTTTTCTTCATCAATAAAAACATTTAATAAATGATATTTAGGATAACCTTCTTTGATAATTGTTAAAGTTTGACTGCCTATGGACACTTCATCTATCCGGAAGTATCCATCTTCATCTGTGAGGGCGGTATTAGTAGAGCCATCTATACTGACCAGAGCTTCTTCTAAGGGGCGCGTGTCTATAACCGTCTCCTCATAAACATACCCTTCCACCGAGCCTTTAGAGAAGGGTGAGGACAAACAGCCAGTTAATAGTAAGAGCAAAAAGGATAGTAATATTAAAAAAATGACAGGGGACGGTCCTTTGTCATTTTTTATTTTTTTAAAATTTTTAATTAATAATAACAAAACAACGATAAAAGCCTCCATATTAGTTAAAATAGTCGTTAGTGAATAGTATTTAGTTAAGAAAATACAGGAAATAAATACAAGATAAAAAGAAAAATGCAAGACCGGATAATTCAATTAGCCAGCTTTCCAGTTATTTAATTCCTCAGTTTATCATCAACGATTTCTGAGACGGGTTTGATGAATCAAGCCCCTACATTTACATAGACAGGCGAGACACCTTGCAACCTATATCTTAACTGGCGAACTAATCCTTATTTATTTTCTTCAATTCTTTTTCCGCTTCTTGAGCAAACTCCGATTGAGGGGCAAGCTCAATCACCCGGGAAAGGAATTCCCGGGCTTCTTCTTTTTTATCTATTTTATCATAAGATAATCCCAAATAATAGATAACCTCTACATTTTTAAAAATGACAGGGGACGGTCCTTTGTCATTTTATATGAGGGCGTATAGCAATACGCCCCTACAGTTGCGTAGACAGACGAAACGCCTATTCTACGTTTGACCAATTTTCTCCTATCACTTTTCAAATAGTTTGTTTATAAGTTCTTTTTTGTCAATTTTCAGGTGATCAACTAAGTCATTTAAGATATTATTTAATGTCCCAATTTTAATGGGGTGATGATCGGGTACAGTAATATTATGTTCTTCGTCTTTAAATTTAGATACAAGTCTTATATGACTTCCTGTTTTTCTGTTTACTTCATATCCGTATTTTTTAAGTAATTTTGTTAATTCTTCACCGGAAATATCTCTTGGAATTTTAGGCACAAGCGAATCTTTCCTCCTTAATTATGTGTAAACGAATAAAAAGTGGAGTTTCTCTTTTGTCAAAATGACATTTTATAGCATCTTTAATATTTTCTTTGAGTTCTTCTAAGGTTTCACCTTCTGTAAAAATAGAATATCCAAGAGCTTGAGAAGTGTATCCTCCTTCCGGATCTTCTTCAACGATAAAAATTATCTCTTTAAGTTTCATAGTTACCTCCTCTAATTATTTCTAATTAAGTGTAGAGCACCACTATTTCTTATTTATTTTCTTTAATTTTTTTTCTGCTTCCAGAGCAAACTCCGATTGGGGGGCGAGCTCGAGCACACGGGAAAGGAATTCGCGTGCTTTTTCTGTTTCACCTATTTTATCATAAGATAAACCCAAATAATAGTAAGCCTCTACATTTTGGGAAGACATTTTTGTCGCACGCTCTAAGTATTCTATAGCTTGGGAATAATCTTTCATCTGATAATAGATAGACCCGGCCCGGGTATTAAGATAAACATAAATCGCCTTATTTTTACTCTCCGATACCGCATCCAAAGCCAGGGCTTTTAAATAATATTCTAAAGCTTCATCATACTCATTAATAAAGGGAACTATACTTCTTGTTTCATAAATATAACCTAACCTGAGATAACTATTTAAATCCTCCGGGTTATCTTCAATCAATTTTTCATATTGAGAGATAACTTGCTCCGCGAACTTATTAGCCTTTCGGTAGAGACTGTAGGCTTTAAAAATATTTTTATTGTTATATTCTATAATCCCTTTTTGCAGGTAACACTGCCCCAGGTAATAGTAACTCTCTGTATGGTTTTCGTCCAATTCAATTGATTTTTCAAATTCAATAATTGCTTTATCGTATTCTCCCCGGCTGAAATAGGACTTCCCTACTATAAAAGGAGTCTGAGGTTGGGGCTTGGGTTGAGGCTGAACGACAGATTCATTTTTTTCTTTAATAAATCCGGATACGATAATTACTAACCGAGGATTGACCGGGTCATTAGATTCTATATAAATCCGTTTTGTGAACCTTCCTATCATGTCCAGGGAATTAACCGTAATTTTTAATTCTGCGGAATCTCCCGGATCAAGTTCTTTAGTAGAAATTAGAGGGTCGATACAGGATTCACAGCTAACCTTGATCCCCTTAATAATTAAAACTTCATTCCCCATATTTTTAAATTTAAAGATATGGGTAGGAAGCTCATCAGGAGTAATTTCTCCAAAATCCCAGGAATCTTCCGGGAAGTAAATAGAGGGACCCGAACTGGCTAGGGCGATAGCTGTAACACCAAACAAAGGTAAAGCTTGAACCATAAGAATAAAGAGCAAAGAAAAAGCGATACAAGTTATTAAAGAAAATATTCTATTTTTTTTAACTGCATTATGTTTCATATATTTATTTTTCATATCTCCTTCTTTTTCTCTAATTTCTAATTTTTTTGATTATATAATAGATACCCTCCTTTTGGCAAATCCATAAAAAGAAAGTATCGAGTATTAAATTAGTCGTTAGTGAATAGTGAATAGTCGTTAGCACAAATACAAGTTTTCACGGTAGGACAGCCAGTTACCCGGTTAACCAGTTTGCCGATTAACGCAGCAACGCGGCGTACTGTGTTTGATTAAATAGGTACAAAGAAATCTATTTTCTTTGAGATAACCATTTTTTAATATAATCCATAAACTTATAGAATTGATCCATTTTTTGAAGATTTTTATATACTTCATCCCAGTCAATATCCAAATATTCGTGAATTAAAATATTTCTAAAACCAGTAATAGGAGCAAATTTTTGAGCAAAATCATACGGTAAAATACTTTCTTCCCCTAACCTTATAATAGAGCCATAACAATCTTTAGGTTTTTCTAATTCATCTAAGGAAATTATCCTGTTGGCAATATCAATACAGGATTGAATAGCAACTTCTAAATTTCTTTCTACGATATCTTGTAAATACTCATCTTGATAGAATTCTTTTTTACTTTTTTCTTTCAAAGGCTCTAATTTTATTAAGCATTTCTTCAGTCTTTCTAAGCGCTGTTCTATACCGCTGAATTCTGTCTCCATGTCTCTCTCCTTTAGATTTGACTTTAAGTATATCTTTTTTTTGTGCCCGTAAAACAGGTAAATAATCGAAATATTGACTTAAGGTATCTGCTTCAAACTCAGTCCTAACTATAGAATTTTTCTGAAAAATAACTTTTCCTGTAGCAATAACTTTATATTTTAATTCTATAGGAGCATCATTAAGAATAACCAGGTCCACTTGTTTATTGTCCAAAATATTAATTAATTTGTTTTTTAATCTATATTTAAATGGAAAAGATATTTTTTGTGACAAAAAAACTGCAAAATCATAATCACTTAGCGGGCCTATTTTGCCCTTTAATTGAGAGCCAAAAATATAAGTTAATAAGATATTCTTTTCTTCTGCGACTATTTTTTTTATATCATTAAATTTATCAAACATATTCTTTTTATATCCTCTAACTATTGAATAATCTCGCAACTTGTAACTTGCAACCAGTTTTTATTTATTTAATTTCTTTAATTTTTTTTTCGCTTCTTGAGCAAACCCCGATTGAGGGGCAAGTTCAATCACTCGGGAGAGGCATTCTCGGGCTTTCTCTTTTTCCCCTATTTTATCATAAGATAATCCCAAATAATAGTTGGCTTCTACATTTTGGGGAGACATCTCTTCCGCTTTTTCCAAATATTCTATAGCTTGGGAGTATTTCTTTTTCTCAAAATGTATATATCCTATCCTGGTGTTAAGGTAAATAATAATTCCTGTATTCCCTGCTGGAGAAGAGCTTGTTGCTAAATCTAAGGCCTTCAAATAATATTCTAAAGCTTTATTGTAATCATTGATAAAGGGGGCTATGCTTCTTACTTCATAGATATAGCCTAATCTGAGATAACTATTTAATTCTTCCGGATTATTTTTAATAATTTGTTCATATTGAGGTATGACTTGCTCCGCGAACTTATTAGCCTTTCGGTATAAACTGTAGGCTTTTAAAATATTTTTGTTATTATATTCTATTATGCCTTTTTGAAGATAACATTGCCCAAGGTAATAGTAACTCTCTGTATGGTTTTCGTCCAATTCAATTGATTTTTCAAATTCAATAATAGCTTTATCGTATTCTCCTTTGCCAAAATAAGACATTCCTATTCTAAAAGGAGTCTGGGGCTGGGGCTTGGGTTGAACCTTGGCGATAGGTTCATTTTTTTCTTTAATAAATCCAGATACGATAATTACTAACCGAGAATTGACCGGGTCATTAGATTCTACATAAATCCGCTTGGTGAACCGCCCTATCATATCCAGTGAATTAACGGTAATTTTTAGTTCACCCACTTCTCCCGGATTAAGTTCTTTAGTAGAAATTAGAGGGTCAATACAGGATTCACAGCTAACCTTAACCCATTTGATAATTAAAATCTCATCTCCGCTATTTTCGAATGTAAAAATATGTGTAGGAAGTTCATCAGGAGTAATTTCTCCAAAATCCCAGGAATCTTCTGGAAAGTAAATAGAGGGACCCGAACTGGCTAGTGCGATAGCCGTAGCGCCAAACAAAGGTAAAGCTTGAACCATAAGAATAAAGAGCAAAGAAAAAGCAATACAAGTTATTAAAGAAAATATTCTATTTTTTTTACTTGCATTATTTTTCATATGCCTGTTCGTCATATCTCCTTCTTTTTCCCTAATTTTTAATCTTTTTGACTATATAATAAAATTCCTCTCTTTAGCAAATCAAAATAGATGGGAATTTCTATAATAATAATAATCCCAATTATAAACTTTATAAGAAGATAAATTTCCTTCAATAAATCCTATATATGTCGATGCACAATGATTTACACATTCTTCAATACTATTAAAATTTTGGTCAAAATATAAATCAACGCTTGAATAAGTATAATAGCCTCCCATATTATATACTGTAATTGCATGACACATATCACTACTTGACCAGCTAAACCACTCCCCCAATAT
>NCRO01000533.1 GCA_002849045.2 Candidatus Sediminicultor secundus | reverse complement strand
AAGATGAAATCCTAAAGCAGAAGAGATATAATCTGAAAACTCTATTTTCCTCAATGCTTCTAAATCATCCTCTCCCTCCAATCTGGTAATTGCACTCAATCCATCACCATCAGTGACCAGACCTAATTGTTCAGGAATCTCTCCAGAAAAATTTAAACTTAACCCGGGAGCATATTTTACCCCCTCACTTTCTACCACCTCCAATCTGGCGAAACTATTCTCCTGCCTATCAATTATTCGGGAATTAGGGTAACGCAATAAAGTGAATAAACTTTTATAAGAATTTATCGGGAAAGAATAAAAACTCTCTGCTCCACTAAATAAAATAATAAAAACGAATATCCCCACAATATAAATTATTGATCTTTTATCTTTCAGTTTTAAAGAAAATAAAAAAGAAGCCAGAAAAGAGAGCAGGGGAGGGATAATCAATAAATGGCTCAAGCTTATATAATTAGCCAGAACCAAGAAAGAGATACAGCCTACAGCTGCACCACTTAAGTCACAGAAATATATTTTATTTACTCTTTTGGGTAGTTTAGATATAGCTAAAGAGATGCAGATTCCGGCAAAGAAAAAGGGTATAGCAATGGCCAAATAATAAATCACCAGGTACAGCAATTGATATCTATCCGTTATTATTCGGTAAAGGTCAAAGGGGACTTTAGAGATGACAAATATAGAGAGTAAAGAACCCAAAGAAAATAGCAAGGAAAAGAAGAGGAGATATTTATATAAATTTTTACCTTCAGCCCTTTTCAGAATCGAAGAAAAGACTGATAAAAAAG
>NCRO01000532.1 GCA_002849045.2 Candidatus Sediminicultor secundus | reverse complement strand
ATTAAAGGTAGAATAACTTATATTGACGAGGAAAGGATTATTATTAAAAAATAATAATGAAAGATAGGTAAAATATGGATATAATCGTTCTTGGAGTATTAGAATTTAATAGCATAGCAGTAGGGATAAAGGCTTTAGATGGCATAGTAAAAGCTGCCTCGGTGAAAGTAATAGATGCGAGGACGATTTGTCCGGGAAAATTTGTAGTTTTTTTTACCGGTGATGTGGCAGCAGTCGATGCTTCTCTTACCGCTGGCAAGGAAATTGGAGAAGGTTACATAGTTGACGAATTATTTATTCCCAATTTACACTCTCAGATTATTCCGGCAATTATCGGCACAGTCGAATGTAAAATTTGGGACGCCGTGGCAGTAGTAGAATCTTTTTCGGTAGTTGCCAGTATTGAAGCTGCTGATATAGCTGCCAAGACTGCCAATGTCTTAATTAACGAGATTAGATTAGCTGTGGGGATGGGTGGTAAATCTTATATTAAAATGATAGGGAATATACACGAGGTGGAAGCTGCAGTCAAAGCAGCAGTAATGGTTATAGGTGATAAAGGGTTAGAGCTTGAATTGTTTTATGTTTTTAGGGGAACGGGAGGTTCTCGTTCCCCTATTAAATTTCAAGTGAGAAAGAGGGATTAAGATGAAAGAAATATCAACAAATGTTTTAATAGGAAGAAATAATTTTGCAAAA
>NCRO01000531.1 GCA_002849045.2 Candidatus Sediminicultor secundus | reverse complement strand
GAAGAGAAGAGAGAAAAATCTTAGAGATCTTGCTGAAGAAAATTATGAAGAAAATGAAAATTTAAGAGAACTTTTTTCAACTTTTGTTGATTTTAGTCGACATTTGCAGTTACCCGATAAGCTTGCTTGTACTATAGATTTAGCTACTGCTACAGGGAAAAGTTATGTTTTGTATGGTATTGCTAGAATCTTGCTTGCTGAAGGTGCCATAGATAGAGTATTAGTACTAGTTCCCTCTACGACTATCGAGAAGGGACTTACTAAAAAGTTTAAGATGTTATCTAGAGATAGTGATTTATTAAGACTTATCCCAGAGGATGCAAAAACAAGAAATCCCAGGGTGATAAGTGCGACACAGAAAATACAACAGGGAGACATCTGTATTGAAAATATTCATGCTGTATATGAACATGTAAAATCATCGGTTGAAGATAGTCTCGTAGGGAAAGGAGAAAAGACCTTAGTGCTGTGTGATGAAGCGCACCATACCTATAATCCCCCCGGAAGAGACCAGGCTATAAAGAAGTGGAAAGAATTTCTATTAAATGAAAAGTATAATTTTAGCTATATCGTCGGAGATACTGGAACAGCATATATTGGAGATCTTTATTTTACTGATGTGGTGTATAGATATTCTCTAAGAAAAGCAATAGAAGAAAGATTCGCCAAAACAATAAGGTATGTTGCCGAAGATAGTCCTGGTGGAGATATTGAAAAATTCCAGAAAATTTATGATAACCATCTTGAAAATAGAATGCGATACCGAAAAGTAAAACCAATTACTATAATAATAACAAAAGATATTTCTGCTTGTAAAAAACTTACCGAAAAATGGATTGACTTTATAGCTGAGAGAGAGAATACTTCAAAAGAAGATGTAGAAAAAAAAGTTTTAATTGTAACATCATCACCTGATCATAAAGAGAATGTTTTAAAACTTGATATGGTAGATGACAAAGATAACCCAATAGAATGGATAACCTCAGTAAGTATGCTTACCGAAGGTTGGGATGTTAAAAATGTTTTTCAGGTTGTACCCCATGAAGAACGAGCATTTAATTCGAAACTTTTAATTGCACAGGTGTTAGGTAGAGGATTAAGAATTCCTTTGCAATATAAGGGTGAACAACCTGTTGTCACAGTATTTAACCATGATAATTGGGCACGGAACATAAAGCATCTTGTAGAAGAGGTAATGGAGATTGAGAAGAGATTGCATACTTACCCAATAGTCAAAGAAAAAGATTATAATTTTAAAATTTATAATATTGAGTATAGGAAAAATCCAATAGAGACAGAGGTTCCCCAACAAAAACCTTATGAATTATTAAAGAAGGAACATATTACCTATTCTACACAAATAAAAGGTGTAGAGAAAGAAACTACTTATGAACGTGTATTAACAGGTATAAGAGAAGAGAAGGCAACTTATATTACCTATAAAATTTATTCTATTGAAGAAGTAGCTAAATCTATAGTACAAGCACTGTCTCTTATACAAATCTGACGCTGCCGACGAATAGAGAGGAGAACGACGAAGGAGACAAACAACAGAGCAAAA
>NCRO01000530.1 GCA_002849045.2 Candidatus Sediminicultor secundus | reverse complement strand
CTATTTTAATAGGAAAATGAGAAAAATTAACCATTTTTAATAAATGTGACTTATGTTTACAAAATAAATATTAAAAAGTAATATAAAATATTTTAAGTAAAAGGATTCAGAAAGTCTTTGTTTATCGCATTTTTCAGTAAGAATATTTTAAAAAATAAAAATTCTGGAGGTTATTTTTATAAATTGGCACAGTAATTGCTTCTATTATTGGTTAGAATAAAAAAATCAAAAGGAGGTGAAACAGATGAAGACGAAGCTGATTGTACTAACCTTAGTAGTTGCAATAACCGTGGTGTTTTTAAGTTTTGCTCAATTTACTTATGCTCAGCAAAATACACCTTTAGTGAAACAGAAAATGCAACAGCAAAAAATCAGTGTATGTAGAGAAATGATGGAAAGAAGATTAAAAGATAGTCCTACAATAAGAATGGAACGGCTTATCAAATTTCTAAATCTATCTGAAGAACAATTAACTGAAATTAATAAAACTTTGTTAGATTTTCAAAAAAATACGCTTGAGCTTAGGAATAGAATGCAAATTGAAGAATTAAAAATTAAAGCATTATTGTTAGAACCGGAAACTGAATTAGCAAAGATTAGGGAAAAATTAAAAGAAGTTGCCGATTTACAGGTAGAATTAAAAGTTAAAACAATTGAAAAATATTTAGAAATTACAGGTTTATTAACTCCTGAACAGCAAGCAAAATTACCATTAGGTATTCCTTCCCAAATATTTGCTTTGGAAAAGTTTGATATGGGTAGAACGATGAATAGTTTTTGTTGGTAAATTTGGTAAATATT
>NCRO01000529.1 GCA_002849045.2 Candidatus Sediminicultor secundus | reverse complement strand
CGTTCCCCTTTTTCTCTAAGCGGAGGAGAGATGCGTCGTGTCGCCTTAGCCAGTATCCTTTCTATCAGACCAAAAATGTTAATTTTAGATGAACCTACTGCTAATCTTGATCCGCAAGGTAGGGATAATATATTATCTGAGATAAAAAAAATACATTATAATTTCGGAATGACTGTGGTATTAGTTTCACACAATATGGAAAAAGTTGCCGAGACAGTGAAGCGTCTTTTAGTAATGCATCGAGGAGAGATAATTATGGACGCTACTCCCCAAGAAATTTTTGAGAAGCAAGCTAACGATCTAATGAAAGTGGGTTTAGGACTTCCGCAGGTAACCGAGTGTATGCATAAATTAAAAGTAAAAGGAAAAGACGTATATACCGGGGTATTAACTGTAGATGATGCTGAAAGAGAAGTGTTAAAAAAAATGAAAAAGCCGCTAAAAAGATGAATATTTAAAGAGTTTAATTTGCAAAAGATTATCAAGAAAATGAGGGAAAGATGAGAATATTAAGGAATATTAGCTTTGGTCAATATATCCCAAGAGATTCTTTAATTCATAATTTGGATCCCAGAATAAAAATATTGAGTTGTTTGGCTATAATTGTAAGCCTGTTTCTAATAACGAAATTTCCAGGATATTTAATTTTAGGAAGCTTTGTACTAGTTAGCATAATTATTTCTAAGGTACACCCAAAATTTGTATTCAGGGGTCTACGTCCCATATTATTTATCATTATATTTACTCTAATAATTCATCTTTTTATGACTGAAGGGAAAGTAATTTATCAATTAGGCTTTTTAAAAATAACCCAGGAAGGATTAGTAAAGGGGCTGCTTATTTCTTTTCGATTATTTATCTTAATTTTAGCTACTTCTCTGCTTACCTTGGCTACTTCTCCCATATCTTTGACCGATGGGGCAGAAAGGTTATTATCTATTTTTAAATTTATAGGCTTGCCCGCTCACGAAATAGCTATGATGATGACTATAGCACTGAGATTTATTCCGACTTTATTGGAAGAGACAGAAAAAATAATGAAAGCTCAAATATCTCGAGGTGCAGATTTTGAAAGTGGAAATATTTTTAACAGAGCAAAAAATTTAATTCCTATTTTAATACCCTTGTTTGTTAATGCATTTCGGCGTGCTGATGAATTAGCCATTGCTATGGAAGCTAAATGTTATAGAGGGGGAGAAGGCAGGACTCATTACAGGGAACTGAAAATTAAAAAAGCTGATATCTCAATCTTTGCTTTTACTGTTATTGTTACTGTTATGGTGAGTGTAATGTTTTGAGTTCGTATATCGTATATTGTGAAGAAAGATAACGTGGAGCGTTTAGCGTATAGTAAAAAATCGAAAAATTAAAAGCACAAAGCGCAAAACCATAGCTCAAAGCTTAAAATTAAAGAACTGTTTTTAATTATTTTCTTAAATCTGCCATTGAAAATGCATAATGGCTTAGTTTACTAAAAGAAGCTAAGGAAATAGAAAACAACCAAATAAAATATCTTTTAAATAAAACTAGGAAATTAGTAAAAATGTTAGGTTTAAGTATATTAACCCTCAAAGGGAAAAATAAGTTTTGAGTTTTAAATTATAGTTTTTCGTTTTTAGCTTTAAATTTTTAGCTTAGCTAGGATGACCAATCATATTTCTATTCGCTAAATCATAAATATAATGAACTATATTAGAAAGTGGATAAATGGTTAACATAAAGCTTACCATAGAATATGAAGGAACTAAATATTGTGGCTGGCAAAGACAAAAAGGTCTTTTAAGTATACAGGGAATTTTGGAAGAAAAAATATCCCAGATTACCCAAGAAAAGATAACGCTTAATGGTTCTGGAAGAACTGACGCAGGAGTACATGCCCTAGGGCAAGTGGCAAATTATAAAACTAAAAGTTCTATCTCCTGGGTGGAATTACCTTTAATTCTAAACCGCTTGCTACCCTTAGATATCAGGATTAAAAAAGCAGAAATGGTAGATAATAATTTTCATGCTCGCTATAGTGCGGTTAGTAAAATTTATCATTATTATGTTTTAAATTCTAATCTTAATAATAACTACCTATCTATTTTTCTAAGAAATTATGTATACTGTGTTTATAATAAGATAAATTTAGAAAAGATGAAAAAGGCTAGTAAATTTTTACAAGGAAAACATGATTTTACATCTTTTGCCTGTTCGGGGAGTAGAATTAGAAATTGGGAAAAGACCATTAAAGATATAAACATAACCAAAAAAGGAAATCTATTTTGTTTTCATTTTGAGGCCGATGCTTTTTTATATAAAATGGCTCGCACCATCGTTGGTACTCTCTTGGAAGTAGGTAAGGAGAAGATAAATTGTTTAGAAGTAAAGAAGATATTGGAGGCTAAAAATAGAAAAATGGCGGGTAAAACTGTTCCCGCCAAAGGACTATTTTTAATGAAAGTAAAATACTAATTAGTCGTTAGTGAATAGTGAATAGTCGTTAGTATTAAATGCAAGTTGACAGTTTTTGGTTATCGGTTTACAGTTTTCGGTTCATTAAAAGGGTGTATAATAGTGCAACTCCTACACACTTTGAGCTTTCTATAAATTTGCAACTTGTAACTCGAAACCTGAAACCTGCAATTTATTACTAATTACACATTACTTATTACTGTATTTTATTTACTAAATACTATTCACTATTCACTAAATACTAATTATCGCTTGACATCAGGACTTGATTATATTAAAATTTATTATGTTATTTTCTAATAAAAGATAAGTATTTTTTTTATCTCAGATAATATATTATCCCTACCTTGCGGATCAAGATTAGCAGTAGGTTCATCTAAAATTAACATTTTTGGTCTGATAGAAAGGATACTGGCTAAGGCGACACGACTCTCCTA
>NCRO01000528.1 GCA_002849045.2 Candidatus Sediminicultor secundus | reverse complement strand
CTCTTTATTTTTTTATAGATTCCCGCTTTCTGCTTTCGTAGAGTCTACCCTTTTCATTCTAAATTCTGGCTCCTAACTACTGAATTCTTTACGAGATACGATTCACGAGATACAAGATACGAATTTGGTTCCTAACTTCTGATTCCTTCTTCCTCTTCACACAAACAATACGTAATATAAATTAAGCTTCTGGTATTTTTTTTACTCTAATTTTGAGTTTTGAGCTATGGTTTTACGTTTTGCGCTTTTCGTTTTTCGCTTTCTTGCTATACGCTATAATAATTTTTCCCTTAACATGCTCTTAATTTTGTAAGGTTTTCCTTCTTTAATAAATAACTTAGGAACTCGTTTTTTGTCAGGCATATGGACAATTTCGTAATTAATAGTTCCAATTTTTTCTGCTATTTCTTCTACGGTTATTTCTTCTTCTCCTTGCCTTCCCCAAAGTACCACTTCGTCACCTATTTCCACTTGAGGAAGATTGGTAACATCTATCATGGTTTGATCCATACATATCCGCCCGATTATAGGGAAACGTCTTCCTCTTACCAAAACCTCTACTTGATTAGAAAGAAGTCGATTGTAACCATCAGCATAACCTAATGGCAAAGAAGCAACTTTTGTCCTTCTTTGATTGGTAGTATAAGTTCGACCATAACCGATAGATTCTCCCATAGGCAGTTCTTTTAAAAAAACTATTCGAGTTTTAAAACTGTGAGCCGGGATCAATTTTATGGTCTTCTGAACCTCTGTAGAGGGGTACAGTCCATACATAGAAATCCCCGGTCTTACCAAATCTAACCACATATGTGGTAAATCAAGAAGTGTAGCACTGTTACTTACATGTTTTATCGGAATTCTTATTCCTTCTTTTTCTAAAGTAGTTAAAACTCCCATAAATTTTCTAAATTGTTTTTCAGTGTAAGCCTTGTCTTTCTCGTCAGCAACTGAAAAATGGGTAAAAATGCCTTCTATTTCCACGTTTTTTAAATCTCTTACCCTTTTAATAAATCTTAAAATATCATGAGAGAAAATCCCTATCCTTCTCATACCGGTATCTACCTTAAGGTGAACTTTAACTACTTTGTCCTCTTTAATCGCTGACTCAGAAAGCTTTTCTATCATTTCGTATTCACATACCGTCGGAGTTATATTATATGATACCAACAATTCTGCCTGTTGTTTCAAAGTTAAACCAAGGATTAAAATAGGAATAACGATGCCGGCTTTGCGGAGAAAAATGCCTTCTTCTAAACGAGCTACTGCCAGTCTACTAGCTCCGTTTTTTAAAACTACTGACGAAACCTCCAAAACATCATGTCCATAGGCATTCCCCTTAACTACCGCCATTAATTCTTTTTTTTCGCCTATTAATTTTTTAATATTTCTTACATTTTGGGCAATGGCATCAAGATTTACCTCTGTCCAGGTAGGGCCTAATAACTTTTGCATTTAATTTTCCCCTTTTTATATATTGTATATCGTATTAATCATGGCGTATGACTTTTGAATAGCAAGATACTTATCCCGATTAAACTAAAAATTTAAAACGAAAAGCGAAAAACCATAATTCAAAACTCAAAACTTTTTCTTTCAATACTAAATTTTAAGTTTTAGTTTTTGCTTCTTTATTTTTTTTATTTTTGCTATATAATATATGGGATAGGAAAGATGAAACTCATTAGCTAACATAGACAAAACATTATATTTAAATTTTAAATTTTGAGCTATGGTTTTACGTTTTGCGCTTTTCTTTTTTCGCTATATAACTGTTTTTATTAATCTAAATTCAAAAAAGCCTGGGGTACTTGAAATAAGATATCTCCGGCTATCATGCCTCTTTCTCCTTTAATGTCACGGGCTAAATTACCAGCCATACTATGGATGTAAACTCCGGCTATTGCTGCTGAAAAACTATCAGCTTCTTGAGCTATTAAGCTGCAAATTATTCCAGTTAGAACATCTCCTGTCCCCCCGGTAGCCATTCCCGAATTATCACCAATATTGATATAGACTTCTCCCTCTTTATTAGCCACAATTGTTCTAGCTCCCTTTAAAACTACTACAATTCCAAATTCTTGAGCAATTTCTCTGGCAATATCTAATTGATTATCTAAAATATAATCTATATCCTTATTTATTAGTTTAGCCATTTCTCCTGGATGAGGAGTAATCACCAGAGGAACTTTAACCTTTTTCAATATGGTAGCATCTTCACTTAAGGCGTATATTGCATCAGCATCAATAACCAAAGGTATATTAGACTTTTCTATAATTTTTCTTACTAATCTTTGGGTCTCTAATTCTCGAGAAATACCAGGACCTATCCCTAATACGGAAAAATCTTTCATTGATTTTGAAATTGTTTCCTCTGCATCTTCTCCTAAAGATTGCTTTTCTGTTTCAGCAAGGGGGAGAGTCATAACTTCAGTTAATTTTACTTCCATTATTGGATTTAAACTTCTGGGAATTCCTAATATTACAATACCTGTTCCACTTCTCATAGCTGCTTCACTAGCTAAATATGCTGCTCCAGTCATACCAACCGAACCAGCTAAGATTAAAACTTTGCCGAAAGAACCTTTGTAGGAATGGATTGCACGAAAAGGTAGAAGTGGTTTGACTATCTCTTTGGTTACTATATTAATTTTTAATTTTTTATTTTTTAAAAGATAAGAAGGTATGCCAATGTCTTCAACCGTTACCTTTCCTGCAAAGCCTGCTCCAGGAAAAAGCAGTAAACCAATTTTTGGCAGTGCTAAAGTAATAGTATGAGTTGCCTTGATGCATGGTCCTTCAATCTTTCCTGAATCTGCATTTAAACCAGAAGGAACATCAATTGCAACTACTTCCTTGTTAGTAATATTAATCAAATTTATTATCTTAGCTTTTAAACCAGTCACCTTTCCTTGCAATCCAGTTCCTAATATAGCATCAATAATCAAATCAGAATTTTGTATGGTTCCTTCTATTTCTTCGAGTTTTGCTGTTTCTGTTTCAATTAATTCGACTCCCATTTTATCAATTATATTTAAATTTTCTCCTGCTTCACCTTTAATTTTGTTAAAAGAAACCAGAAGAAATATTTTTACTTTTACTCCATAATTATAAAGATGGCGGGCTACTACAAAGCCATCTCCGCCATTATTACCCGATCCAGCAAAGATAATAACCTTTTTTAATCTTAAATCAGTATAAATATTTTTCAGGCTTTGAAATATTCTTAATCCAGCATTTTCCATTAAGGTAAGACCAGATAGGTTATTTTCCTCTATTGCTTTACGATCAATCTCTCTAATTTGTTGACTGGTAACTACCTTCATAAGACAACTCCCCTCTAAAATAATTGACCAATTAACCGATTTACATATTGGCCAATTGCCCAATTAATTAGTCGCTATTGTCTCGTATCGCGTATTGCGAATCGATTATCGCGTTCAAAAGATCAGTAATCGGGAATGGCGAACAGTATAAGCCTACTCGACATAACACACTTTA
>NCRO01000527.1 GCA_002849045.2 Candidatus Sediminicultor secundus | reverse complement strand
GCGGCAGATGTGTATGAGAGATCGATGCAAGCCAGAAATGACCGTCACTGGAAAGAAGCAGGGGCGGCAGCAGCATATGGCTGGTTAGGGTATATGGCATTTGCCATCGGAGGAAACCAGAACCATCTGGATGTCGCCGATTGGGCGATGGAATACCTTTCAAAAAGAGATTCTGCAAAAAATCCTTTGTATGAAATCATGTTACGGTATGCCCCGATCACCGCGGCGCGTATGAACGCTGAGCTGGGCAGGAATTACGATCTGGACAAGATGCTTCGATGGTGTACAGGTATCAGCGTTAACCGATATGGATGGGGAGTGATTAGTGGCGAGCGATGGGGTGAATACAACTGTAACGGGCTGGTCGGTAGTACAACCGATACCGGTGGATATGCGTTTACGATGAACACCTTCCAGGCGGCAGGGATGTCAGTTCCGATCGTACGGTATGATCAACGATATGCTCATACGATTGGCAAATGGATGTTGAATCTTGCCAACGCTTCCAGATTGTTTTATGCTAATGCACTTGACGCTGAACTACAGGATAACAAAGCTTGGTGCGATGAAAATGATCCGAATTATTGTTTGGCATATGAGGGATTGAGGAAGCATTCGCGAGACAATATAGGCAAACGACCTTACGCGACCGGAGACGCGATGGGGCATAACTTTCCATCAAATCTTGGGCTTTACGGTTCATCGCATGTTGGCTATCTGGCTGCCGTAGTGAACAGAACCAATGTGGAAAAGATTCTTCAATTGGATTGCCTGGCTACGGATTTCTTTCACCAAAAAGCCTATCCCACCTATCTCTATTACAATTCTTTTCCTGAATATAAAAAAGTGAAAATCGAAGTCGGAACCCAACCGGTTGATCTTTATGACTCGGTTTCGCAAACCTTTTTGAAAAGGAACGTCAGTGGCACTGCGGTTTTTCATATCATGTCGGATTCAGTTATGGTTCTGGTGCTTGCTCCAACTGGAGGAAAAGTTAGCTATCAAAAAGGTAAAATGATTATCGATGGGATCGTGGTCGATTATCGCCATAATGGGAAGAATAAAAAAGTAAAAAAATGAGGCAATAAAATGAATTTTTCTTTCGATCGTCTTGTTAAAGAATTAGGTAACGGTGAAGTTGTTCGAACAGAATTAGGAGAAAACATTTTAAAAATGGATTCTTATGAGGGAAATCCTATTATCAAACCTCAAGACATAGGTCTTAGCTGGTATAAAGATGGAAAATTACAGACTGGTGCAGTTTTTAATGGTGGAGCTGAAATTTCTGAGGGAAAGGTGATACTTTTACCTCGGTGTCAAAAGGATTATCAAAGAAAAAAATCCTTTGATGAAAAATTAAAAATTGAAAGATATTGATTAGATAATTATATATCGGAGACATGGCTTTTGATAAGTGAAGATGGGGTGAATTTTGAAAGATTTCATGATATAGTTATCAAGGGAGATGGTACAGATCAACAGGATTTTATCTATGGTATTGAAGATATAAGGATTGTAAAAAATGAGCAAAAATATATTTTGGTTGGCACTGGGAAGATAAAACCACCTTTTAAGGGAAAGAATGCGGATAGAGTAGCTATATATTCTACCGAGGATTTTATAAATATTACTTATCAGGGAATTATAGATTCTTTTGATAACCGAAATGCTATACCCTTTTTTGATAATAATAAAGTGTATATGCTTTTAAGATTCCACCCAAATATTAACCTGGCCGTTCTCGAAGGGGGGATGGACCAGCTATTAAACCCTTCGAGATATAGAGAAAACTGGGAGAAAATTTACCAGCAGAAGGATAAAAATGTACTTATAGAAGCAGGAATGTACCCTCATGAAAAAGATAAAGTAGGTGCAGGTATCCCGTTGATAAAGACAGACAGAGGATGGCTGTTTATCTATCATGCTGTAGGAGAGATTAACAAAGATATTTGTAAGGAATATGGGGTGGAGGGAAAAATTAAAAGAGCTTATTCAGTATGTGCAGCTATTTTAGACTTAGATAATCCTAAAAAAGTTATATGTAGAACTAAAAATCCAATTTATATTCCATCAAGGCCTTATGAGTTAGAAGGAAGCAAGCAATACCGGGTAGATGTGCCTAATGTAGTATTTCCAACTGGTGCCATTGTGAGTGATGACAAGCTTTTACTATATTGTGGAGCAGGGG
>NCRO01000526.1 GCA_002849045.2 Candidatus Sediminicultor secundus | reverse complement strand
CCAGTAAGCAGCGTAATGTGTAATATGTGACAAGTACCTGTTTCTATAAACTTAAAAATAAACTCATTACTCATTACATATTACTCATCACTGTATTTCTAAACGCTACACACTCTACGCTATCCGCTACTAAATACTATTCACTATTTCACAGACTAGTTATATTTATAATAGGCTGCACAAGTGCCTTCGGTAGAAACCATACATGCTCCTTGGGGGTTTTCGGGAGAGCAAACCTTTCTGAAAAGATGGCATTCAGGAGGGGCTATTACTCCTCTCAATACCTCTCCACAACGACAGCCTTTTGGTTCTTTGGCTTCCTCTATCTCTACTTTAAATCTTCTTGCATTAAACTGTTTGTATTCTTCTCTTATTTCTAAACCACTTAGGGGAATTTTACCAATCCCCCTCCATTCAGAATCAACTATTTTAAATACTCTACTTACCTTCTCTAAAGCAATTTTATTACCCTCGGGCTTGACTATCCTTTTATATTGGATTTCTACTTCTGCCCTGCCTTCTTCGATCTGCTTTGCAAGCATAAAAATAGCTTGCAAAATATCTAAAGGTTCAAATCCACTAACAACACAGGGGATACTATATTGAGTAGCAATAAAATTATAAGGTCGACTTCCAATAATAGTGCTTACATGGCCAGGGCAAATAAAACCATTAATATTTATTTCCCCACTTTCCAATAAAGCTCGCATCGCTGGAGGGATAACCTTGCCCACACTTAGAACAAAGAAATTGTTAATTTTTTCTTCATCTGCTTTTAATATAGCACTAGCTATAGTGGGAGAGGTAGTTTCAAAACCTACCCCCATAAAGACAATTTTTTTAGAGGAATTATTACGGGCAACCTCTAAAGCATCTAAAGTAGAGTACACAACTCTTATATCGCTACCATTAGCTTTTTCTTTTTCCAAGGTAGAAGTAGAACCAGGCACTTTAATCATATCTCCAAAGGTAGTTATTATAAAATCAATCTCTCGAGACAGGGCAATAATTTCATCGATATATCGAATAGGAGTAACACATACCGGACAACCCGGTCCGGAGATAAGATTAATATTTGAGGGCAACATTTTTCTGATTCCATTTCTAAATATAGCTACGGTGTGAGTTCCGCAAACTTCCATTAAATTAATCTTTTTTATAGAAATACTTTTAATTTGACGGAGAATTTTCTGGGCTATTTCTTTATTTCGGTATTCATCAATATATCTCAATCTATTATTCCCTCCCATGCTCTAAATATTTCTAAAGCCTCTTTCTGGTCAATTACTTGAATAGCAAAACCAGCATGTAAAAGTACATAATCACCCACTACAACTTGTGGAATTAGATCTAAACTTGCATTCTTAACAATTCCCCCGATTTCTATTTCAGCTGTACGATCATTAAATATTTTCTTAACTTTTCCCGGTATTGCTAAACACATTTCTCTTTCCTCCTCTAAATGCGAGCTATAAATTAATTGACCAATTGACCAACTATCCGATTAAATTAGTCGCTAGTGAATGGTCTTAGAGCGTAAAGTGTAAAGCTAAAAACGCAAAACCAAAACTTAAAACTTAAAATTGAAGAAAAAGTTTTAAATTTTGAATTATGGTTTTTCGCTTTTCGCTTTAAGTTTTTAGTTTAATACTGGCGCGATACTCTACTTATATCCTGCAACTACTGCTTGCCCTAAAGATATCCCTCCATCATTAGGGGGAACTTTTCTCTGGGTATATACCTGAAAATCATCCTTTTCCAATAGAGAAATAATTTTTTCTGTTAGATAACGATTTTGAAATACGCCGCCACTTAAAGCAATTTTATTAATTCCGGTATTTTCTCTTATTTTACCACATAAATTAAGAGTAAACTCTGCAACCGTATTGTGAAATTTGGCAGCCATTACTTTTTTATCAATCCCCTTTTTAAGATCTTCAATTATATCTATAAAAATTTCTCGGGGGTCAATAATAAATTCCTCCCCTTCTTTGCAGACACAGAAATTATATCTCTTTTTTATCCCAGATGCACAAAACGATTCTAATTCCATAGCTGCCTGTCCCTCATAACTTATCTCATCTCTTATCCCAATTAACGAGGATGCTGCGTCAAAGAGACGTCCACAACTGGAAGTAAGCGGAGAATTTATATTTTTATCGATCATCTTTTCAATAATAGATAATTTATCACAATCCATTCTACGGTTAAAATCTATATCAATTTTTTTAGCCCTGGGGCCATAAATAGAATATAAATAGCTATAAGCCATCCTCCAGGGCTCCATAATGGCTTTATCTCCCCCGGGCAAGGGATAATATTTTAAATGACCTACCCGTAGATATTCCTTCAAATCGCATAACAAAAACTCTCCTCCCCAAATATTACCATCATCTCCATAACCTGTACCATCATAAGCCACCCCAATCACTTTTTCCTTGATATTGTTTTCTGCCATACAACTTACTATGTGGGCATGATGATGCTGAACTCTTACTACTTTTAATCCCTTTTTAACTTTTATTTCCTCTGCATATTGGGTAGAGAGGTAATCAGGATGAAGGTCGCAGGCAATAATTTTAGGCTTTATTTTGAACATTTTTTTAAAACTTGTTATAGACTCTTTAAAAAATTCCAAATTTTCTACACTTTTTAAATCTCCTAAATATTGACTTAAAAAAACATAATTTTCCTTAGAAAAACTAATGGTATTTTTTAATTCCCCACCCAAAGCCAATACTTCCTTTAATTTAAAATCAAGAATTATGGGGTGGGGCACATATCCTCTTGATCTTCGAAAAAATGCATTATCACCACTTATAATCTTTAATACAGAGTCATCACAGCGGTTAAATATATCTCTATTGTAGAGAAGAAAAAAATCAGCTATCCTGTCTAATTTCTCTAAGGCTTCCTGATTATCACCAATTATCGGTTGATCAGCGATATTTCCGCTGGTCATTATTAAAGCAGTAAAATTATCTTTTAATAAAAGATAATGAAGGGGGGTGTAAGGTAACATTACTCCTAAACAATTATTATTTGGTGCCACCAAAGGAGAAATTAAATTGTTTTTCTTTTTCTTTAATAGGACAACGGGACGGG
>NCRO01000525.1 GCA_002849045.2 Candidatus Sediminicultor secundus | reverse complement strand
GCGAGGTGTTTTAGAAATGTCATCTAATAAATCAAATTCTAATTCTAATTCTAAAGAATTACTAATGATGGCCGGTATTAATAAATATTTTGGTAAAGTTCATGCTTTAGAAGATATTGATTTTAAGATAAGTGAAGCAGAAAATGTTGGTCTTGTTGGTGATAATGGAGCCGGAAAGTCTACATTAATTAAAATTATATCAGGGTATCATAGAGCAGAAAAAGGACAGATATATTTTAAAGGAAAAAAAGTCAGGATTTCTTCACCCAAAGATTCAAGGGCTTTAGGGATAGAAACTGTTTATCAGGAACAGGCATTGGCTCCGGATCTAAGCATATCAAGGAATATCTTTATGGGCAGGGAGCCTGCGACGGCACTTGGATTTCTTAAAAAAAGGGTCATGGATGAAGAAAGCATGGACGCATTAAAAAGTATGGGATTACATCTAAGGTCGCCAAATATAAATATATCCACACTTTCGGGTGGGGAAAGACAAGGAGTAGCTATAGCGCGGGCATTTTATTTTGAAGCAAAGTTAGTTATACTTGACGAACCCACTATGGCTTTATCAGTTAAAGAAGTTCGTGAAGTATTTAACTTTGTAAATCAGTTAAAAAGAAAAGGGATATCTGTTATTTTCATAACACATAATCTTCATCAAGTATTTACAATTTCCGATAGGATTGTAGTATTATCCCATGGAAAAAAGTTAGTAGATATAAAAAAGAAAGATACTAATGTTGATGAATTGTCCGAAATTATAGTAAGAGGAACAATAGGGTAATTTTTTATTTGGTGGGAGGTAAGTAATTGAATAAACTGGAAAAGAAAAACAGTAAATTTTTGGAATATTTTTTCAATATTAGTTCTTTGGGCACAATTGGAATGTTTTTAGTTTTAATAATTTTACTTACATTTTTTACCGCTGAGCGTAATTTTCTACGGCTAGATAATATTAGAAACCTATTATTTTTTGGGTCTGAATTTACGATTATAGTAATAGGTGCTGGAATGTTAATGATTGTTGGTGAGTTCGACTTATCTGTTGGTTCAGTATTAGCATTTTGTTCTTTTGTTTTTGTTAGGCTTTTTGCAATGGACCTAAATCCTTTTATAGTAACCATTATTACCTTAATTTGTGGTGGTGTGATAGGAATGATAAATGGTCTAATTACTACTAAAGGAAGAATTCTGTCATTTATTGCTACATTGGGTACCATGATGTTTTGGCGAGGTATAACTTTATTAGTCTCAGGTGGAATAATAATGCCATTAGATACTTCGGGATTCAAGTTTTTTACTTCTACTTTTATTGGGGAAATAGGGAACTTTTTTCCATTACAAGCGATTTGGCTAACATTATTTGTTGTTATTCTCGGCTTAATACTTCATAGACATAGATTTGGTAACTGGGTATTTTCTACAGGAGATAATGAAAAAGCAGCCAGATCAATGGCTATAAATACTGATAAGGTTAAGATAATATGTTTTATTATTGTAGGATTTTTAGTTGCATTTACAGCAGTTATTCAGACACTCCGGTTAGGTGCATTTTCTTCCAGAGTAGGTACAGGATGGGAGTTTAAGGTTATTGCAGCTGCTGTTGTTGGCGGAACTTCACTTCGTGGGGGAAGAGGAAATATGCTGGGTATTTTCATTGGTGCATTTATTATTGTAATTATTGAAAATGCATTAGTCATAGCCAGGCTTCCATATGAATGGACCTATGTGGTTTTTTGGGGTTATTATATTGTTTTCAGTTATGCTTGATTTATTCATAGAAAGAAGCAGAAAAAGAGTTATTTAAAACGAATATTATTCTGAATTTATTAGGTAAATAAGCTATCACAGCTAAAAGAGCTTCACTGCCATGTAAAGCGGTAAGATAAGTTGATAATTTAAATTAGAGGATCGATAAAACAAATGAACTCCAGAGAAAGAGTAAGAAGAACACTTATTCATAAAGAACCTGACAGGGCACCGATTGATAATAACGGGTTCGTAAGTAGTATGCATGAAGTTGCATATAAGAATTTATTGAAATATTTAGACATCGAAGATGAAATAATTATATACGATCCCGTGCAAAGATTAGCTGTGGTTAAAGATGAAGTAAAAGATATTTTAGGCGTGGATACAATATATATTTATCCTAATACCCCCTCTAATTACAGATACATTGAAAATCCGGATGGGACATTTAAAGATGAATATGGCGTAGTGTATAAGAAAGTGGGTTATTATGCTGATTGTTTAATCCCACCCTTGAGAGGTAAATCTTTTGAAGAGATAAAAGCATTTAAATTTCCAGATCCGGAAGATCTATCTAGATTTGAGGGCCTTCGGTTAAAAGCAAAAAAATTTCATGAGGATACAGAATTTTCAATATGGGCTGGGGTTGTTTCATCTCTGTTCTATTTTGCTTGGATAATCAGGGGATTGGAAGATTTTTTGACAGACATTTATATTAGTCCAAAAACAGCTAAATATTTAATGGATAAGATAGTAGATTGGAATATGAAGTTTTTTAAAGGGTTTTATAGCGAAATTGGAGAATACATAGATGTTTTTTGGATAGGTGATGATTGGGGTGTTCAAGATGGTCCTATAATTTCTCCTGTTTACTTTAGAAAAGAGGTAGTTCCAAGATTTAGAAAAATGATAAGTTTTATTAAAACAATGACTAAAGCAAAATGTTGTTACCATTCCTGCGGATCAACATATTGGTGCATAGACGATCTTTTAGATATGGGAGTTGATATTGTACACCCTATTCAGCCTAATGCAAAAGGCAATGATACGGAAAGGCTAAAAAAAGAATTTGGGGCAAAGCTTTGTTTCCATGGAGGAACAAATAACCAAGGAGTATTTCATGAGGATATACATATTTTAACTATTGATACATTAAAAAGAATAAAAGATCTGGCGCCAGGCGGAGGATATATTTTTTCTTCCGGACACAATATCCAGGCAAATATGTCACCTGAAAATATTATAAGGCTTTTTGAACTTGGAAGAGAGTTTGGGAAATATCCAATAAATATAGGAAATATAGAAAAAATGATAGAGGAAGAAAAAGGATATTTGAGAAAATGAGGATGTAGTTAATTATTAGTTAGTAGAGGTATGTTAATGATGGATGATAGTGGAAATATTATTGAAAAAAGCACAGATTTGATACATAAATCTACAGGTCTGTGGACTGTCTCAGATTATGGAAGCACTCCTGGTTTTAATTCAGGGGTGTCAGAAAAAATAATTATTTCTAGAAAAGATAAAGATATATTACGTAGGTTGGCAACAAAAGTAGCTTGTTTATCTAATCGGCCTATTGAGGAAGAAAAACGAAAATTATGGCATGAACATAATTCATTAAAGCCAGTGCGTCCATTGATTTTTTGTGACCCAGAAAATGGGTGGAATGAGATAATTACCCAAGACCAAATAGATTGTAAAGGGGAACTTGCTCAAAGATGGGAGATGGTCTTGCACAAAGAAATTTTTTGGGGAGAATCAATGTTGGATGATAAAGTAATTGAGCCATACTTTGACATTGGCTATACATATAATGAAGGCAGTTGGGGAGTTGAGCCAATAATGCATGGTGGAAATGATGGCGGGTCATATGTGTGGGAAGCTCCACTAAAAAAATACAGTGATATTGATAAGGTACATTTCCCCATAGTAAACGTTGACTATAAAGCAACCCAGAAAACCCTGGAGGTTGCCAATGATACGTTTGGTGATTTGTTAAGAGTAAGAAAAACCGGGGTTTGGTGGTGGACGCTTGGGATGACTTTTACTCTTGTTTTGCTAAGAGGGTTAGAGACTATAATGATTGATATGTATGACATTTCTAAATTGATACGCAGGTTAATGAAGATTATTAGTGAAGGAACTTTAGAAAAATTAAATTTTCTAGAAGAAAAAGGTTTACTATCTTTAAATATTGACCGATATGTCGGGTCCGGTAGTTTTGGATATACCAAAGAATTACCGGCTGAAGGATTTGATGATTCTAAAGTAAGAACAATAGATATGTGGGGATTTTGTGACAGCCAGGAGACTATTGGAATATCACCACAAATGTTTGAAGAATTTGTTTTTCCATATCAACTCCCTATACTTAAACGTTTTGGCCTAAATTGCTATGGGTGTTGCGAACCTTTAGATAAAAGGTGGCATATAATAAAAAATATACCAAATTTGCGAAGGGTATCGGTGTCGCCTTGGTCAGATCTGGAAAAAATGGCTGAGAATCTTGAGGATAAATATGTATATTCAATGAAGCCAATACCCACACCCTTGGCTGTTGCTGTCTTGGACGAAGGATTTGTTCGAAAAAAAATACGAGAAGCATTAGAAATTACTAAAGATTGTGTGGTTGAAGTAATAATGAAAGATAATAATACAATAGGTAAAAATCCAGAAAATGTGATTAATTGGGTAAGAATTGTAAGAGAAGAAATTAATAAGATGTATAGTTAATGATAACTATAATTTCTAATTCCTGCAGTGCATGAGACATTTATATTATATAGTAAATTTAAAAGACAAAAAGGCAATGGTTAATTAATTTTTTTAAAACCGGCTAATCAAATTAAAATATATTAATAGAAGATGTAAAAATATCTTATGAATTCTTATGAAAGAGTTAAAAATAGATTAAAAG
Source organism: Candidatus Sediminicultor secundus (assembly GCA_002849045.2). The sequence goes on along the minus strand of NCRO01000525.1, from coordinate 954 downwards.
GTAATCCTGTTGATAAAATTCCAAACCTTAACATAATTATGACTTTTGCAGCAAAGTATATAGGGGTTCCTTATAAGAAATATGTTACAGATTTTAAGGTACTTGTTGAGGGAAATATATTGTGCTGTGAAAAATTTGGAATTGATATGGTAAGTGCCATATCTGACCCCTGCAGAGAATTATGTGATTTTGGTGCAAATGTTGTTTTTCCTGAAAATGATGTACCATATTGTAAAGATTTTTTAATTAAAGAATATGTGGATATTAAAAAAGTTAAAGTGAAGGATCCTTTAAAAAGCATGAGGATGTTGGATCGTATAAAGGCAGTAGAACTTTTTAAGGGAAGAATAAAAGGTTATTTTCCAATTTTAGGTTGGGTTGAAGGTGCGCTTGCTGAACTTGCAGATTTAAGGGGTATTAATGAGATGATGTTAGATTTTTATGATGCTCCTGATTTTATCGTTGAATTGTTAGAATTATGTGTCGAACAGGAAATAAAATTTGCATTAGAGCAGATAAACGCAGGAGCTGATTTCATTGGTATTGGAGATGCGGTGGCTTCACTAATCGGTCCTAAACACTACCGTAAGTTTGCACTACCTTATGAAAAAAGAATTATAGAGGAAATACATAAAGCAGGCTGTAAAGCCAAACTTCATATTTGTGGAAATATCGGTGGAATACTTGATTATATTTGTGATACAGGTGCCGATATTATAGATATAGATTGGATGGTAGATTTTGGAACTGCAGTAAAAAAGTTTGAAGGAAAATCATCAGCATGTGGTAATTTCAATCCTGTTTCCATTCTTCTTGAAGGAAGCGAGAAAGATATAGAAAATGCTGTAGTTAGTTGTATTAATATAGGCGACAACACTACTTTTATTGCTGCTGGATGCGAAGTACCAAAAAATACTAGTAACGAAAACATGCTTAGAGTTGATGAAATACTAA
>NCRO01000524.1 GCA_002849045.2 Candidatus Sediminicultor secundus | reverse complement strand
TCTCTAAGGCTTCCTGATTATCACCAATTATCGGTTGATCAGCGATATTTCCGCTGGTCATTATTAAAGCAGTAAAATTATCTTTTAATAAAAGATAATGAAGGGGGGTGTAAGGTAACATTACTCCTAAACAATTATTATTTGGTGCCACCAAAGGAGAAATTAAATTGTTTTTCTTTTTCTTTAATAGGACAACGGGACGGGACTGATTTATTAACCATTCTTCTTCTTTCTTTTTAACTTCACAGTATTGATTAATCTTTTCTAAATCGGGAGACATCAGTGCAAAGGGTTTCGTTTCTCTATTTTTTAACCGTCGTAATCTTGCAACTGCTTTATTATTAGTTGCATCACAAGCCAGGTGAAAACCTCCCAACCCCTTAATTGCGCCAATTTTCCCTTTTTTAAAGAGTTTAACAGCCTCTTCTATGGAGTTAATATCCTCTAATCTTTTTTTATTTTGGTAAAGAGATACCTGCGGACCACAATCAACACAGGCATTTGGTTGAGCATGATATCTTCTATCCTCTATGTTTTCATACTCGCTTTGACACTTTGGGCACATTTTAAAAATATTCATAGTGGTCTTCTCGCGATCATAGGGGATGTCATTTATAATGGTAAAACGAGGACCACAATTAGTACAATTTATAAAAGGATAGCGGAAACGCCGATTATGAGGGTTGAATAATTCTTGCAAGCAGTCTTTACATATACTTATATCCGGGGAGACTAATACAAAACCGTCTTCTTCTTTAACTATGCTCTTCTTAATGTAAAATCCTTTATAACCTATTAAGGGAAGTTGATTTACTTCTATCTTTTCAATCCTGGCTAAAGGAGGAAGTTTCTTTTTTAT